>CAYOVC010000335.1:0-3317 GCA_964407305.1 uncultured Bacteroidaceae bacterium
AGCTGATCAGTCCGGGATAGCGGAGGCTCCTTACATCGACACCATATTTGTTGTAGTAGTAGTCGCACCAGTGTTCCCCCGCGAGTTTAGAGATGCCGTATACGGTGATCGGCTCCATCACTGTGAGCTGCGGGGTGTTTATGCGGGGTGTTGTGGGACCGAAGACTGCGATGGAGCTGGGCCAGAAGACTTTTTTTACATCCTCCACCATGCGGGCCACCTCCAGGATATTCATCAGGCTGTCCATGTTGATGTTCCAGGCCTGGATCGGCAGCTTTTCGGCGTTGCCCGAGAGGACCGCGGCGAGGTGGTAGATCTGGGTGATCTTGTGGCGGATGATGAAGTGGATCAGCTGCTTGTCGTCCATCACATCCAGCACCTGGAACGGACCACCTTCTATAATATCTTGCGACGGGGATTTGATATCTGTTCCCCATACGTTTTCAGCGCCATAGATCTTCCTCAGTTCAACAATCAGCTCCGAACCGATCTGTCCGGCAGCCCCAATCACCATTATTTTTTCCATTGTTAGCAACAATAAATTGTACAATGCGAAATTAGAACAAAGTACGGGCTTAAAAAATGATGTGAAACATGCGTTACCTCTTTATTTTATCAATTCATTTTGGGTTTTGACCCCTGAAATCGAACCATAATTTTATAGGATAAACTTCATTCCCCTCGCGATTATGATAGTGGCCCTTTGCGCTATTTGGGCCTAATATTTCAGCTTGCTTGAATTTGGTGCCAATGGCCGGTATTTCATATAAAAACGAAATATCGCCTTTCGGGAATGGCGGATGTGTTCCTCCTGCCACATGTTTTGGTTCTTCGGGCTTGAAAAGCTGAAAAAACAGGTTGGGTGTTTCTGAAATAATGGTAAAATCCGATTCAGTAGTTTCCAAAGAGACCCAGTACAAATTGCCGTGATAGCCTTTAAATTCAGGGTAAATGAGATTGTTGAATGTTTCACCTGTAACAGTGTTGTTATACGCTTTTTCCCAAACACCGAAATTGCTTCCTTTCATCCGGTTTTTCCACACCCGGTAAGGTCCGCGGCCCATCCATCTCACAATGGTGCATTTTTCTTCGGGATAATTGAATGATAATCCTACAAAATCAATGTTATCGAGTCTTTTATATGGCGGACCGGCCTCCAGGTGCAGCAGTCCCGATTTTTCCAGCCTCCACATCATTTTTTCAGGATAATTGCCGGAGGTGGTTTCAAAAATAAAATTGCCTTCGGCATCTTTTCTCCAGGAAGTTTCTCTGCTCTCCGATTTCACACCTGTAGATACGGGGCCTCCTAAAAAGGAGATATCTCCTTCTCTGTTTTTTACGGAATGCAGTGTTCCATCGACTTTTGAAAATGATATTTCAAGGTTGTTCATCGATGCTGTTACAATATTTCCGTTTTCCCGGGTGGTGATTTCATGTTCAGTTGAAGCGGTGGTGACATCCAGTTCAGCAGCTTTTTCCCAGGTTTGCAACACGGGCCAACTCCAGGTGTACAATTCAGATCCTTGATGGTCGATGGCAGTAAATTGAAAAATATCGGCTGTTTGCAATGCTTCTCTACATTCGATTTTAAGCAATCCAGTTTCACCAGGTTTAATATCAGGACTTTCCAAAACTCCTTCTCCGGTAATTGTTTCTTCTATACTTCCGATTTCGGTTTGAATGGCTTGCCAGCGAAAACTACAATCTGCCAGGTTGGTATAAATGAATTTGTTTTCGAGAAAGATTTTTCCATTCCAGTGTTGATTAATGGTTACTGGTTTCACCTGCACCGGCGACCAGATTTCCCTGATGGTAAAAAAACTTCCCTCTTTTTGGCGATGTGGCCCGAGAATTCCATCAGGAGCATGGTTGCCATCGGCATCGAAAACCGTTCCATCCAAATCGGTGCGCAAAACCGCTTCATCGGTCAGCACCCACAAAAATCCGCCCGCATGCAACGGTGAGTTTTCGTAATTTTGCCAGAAGTCCTCCAATCCGGCGCCATGTCCACCGTCGTACAAACCATGTAAAAATTCAGTAGGCATAAAGGGATCGTTGCCGTTTCCAAATCTACCAATGGAAAAATCATACGATGGATAGTGATGCGTATCGACGCCATTTCTTAGAAGATGAGGATAGAGGACAGGTCGTTTCTGGATATCCTGTTCATAAAAAACTTTTTCGTTGGCAAAATCCCAGCCGCCTTCGTTTCCATGGTTCCAGATAACCACGCTCGGGTGGTTCTCGTCTTTTAATATGGTCTCTTTCACCAGTTTTGGTCCCACAATGGTGTCGTAACCATCCTGCCAACCGGTTACCTCATTCAAAACAAACAGTCCCAGGGAATCGCACAATTCCAGAAAACGTTTGTCCGGAACGTAATGGGAGCAACGCACAGCGTTCATATTCATCTCCTTCATCAGTCCGATGTCGGTGAGGTGGTGTTCTTCACTCAGGGCGCGGCCTGTTTCGGGCCAGAACGAATGGCGGTTGACTCCTTTGAAAACCACTTTTTCACCATTTATGTAAAATCCATCCTGTTTTCGTAATTCGACTGTGCGGAAACCTATGCGCTCAGTCACTTCATGCAACACTTTGCCCTCTTTCTTCAGACTGATTTTCAGGTTGTAGAGGTTGGGCCATTCCGGATTCCATGCCTTTACATTTTCAAATTTTCCGGAAATCATTTTTTTAGCCTCTCCTCTCTTTATTTCATCCTGTACCAGGCCATCGAGTTTGTTTCCGTTTAAGTCGAACAGTTCAATTGTCACTAGAAAGCCGCCTTTTAAACTGTTCAGTTCCAGCAATGTATTAAAGGTTCCATCGTCTTTGGCATCAATGGCAGCCCTGCTGATATGGACCTGGGGTAATACTTCAAGGAAAACCGGACGGAAAATTCCGCCAAAAATCCAGAAATCGGCCTGGCGTTCGGCCCGGTTTACCGACTCATTGGAAGAGCGTTTGGCCACGTTCACTTCCAGAAGGTTGGATTGGCCGTATTTCAGGAGTTTACTGATATCGTATTTAAACCGGTAAAACGCTCCCTGGTGAATTTCTCCGGCCGGATTCCCGTTTATTTTCACTTCGGTATCAGTCATTGATCCATCAAAAACAATATGTATGGCTTTGCCTTTCCAGATCCGCGGTACTTCAAACCGGTGCTTATACAAACCGTGTTCTTTTCCCAATAGGAGGTCACTGTTTTTCCAATCGTGACCGTAGTTGTAGGTTCCAAATCCCTGCAACTCCCAGTTCGAAGGTACAGGAATGGTTGTCCATTCGCCACTGTTCCGGCCATCGGTGCAAAAGAATTCCCA
>CAYOVC010000336.1:0-3296 GCA_964407305.1 uncultured Bacteroidaceae bacterium
GGCTACAAGTTATATTATTCGCCGACACAGGACGGGGCTCCTGAACTTATAGAGGACTATAAGAGTGAGAAAACAGACACCTCCTATATTGATCTCAGAACAGAAGAAACCCTGACCGGATGTTATTATATCAGTGCTATTGACTCATTTGAAAATGAGTCACCATTATCAGTACAGGTTTGTCTTGACGAATGCTCCAATTACATTCTCCCGAATGTATTTTCTCCCAACAACGATAAGGTAAATGACCTGTTCATTCCACTAAAGACAGCATATGTTGAAAAAGTTGATTTTCAGGTATTTAATAGGTGGGGGTTGCTTGTTTTTAAAACGGATGATCCGGATCTGAACTGGGATGGAAAAATACTCGGAACCAATAAAGTGGTTTCTCCGGGTGTTTATTATTATATCTGTGAAGTATTTGAGCCCAGGCTTGGTGGAATAGAATCATATACGCTGACAGGTTTTATATATGTTTTTTCAGGAGATGAAAATGAAGTGATTATTGAATAATGAGAACGTTACATGTCATCATAGCGCTACTGTTTTTTCAAAGCATATCCGGACAACCAGGATCAGAAAATTTCCTTAAGGCCAGATCGCTGATGGTTACAAACAACTATGATTCGGCCGTATCCTATCTGAACAGGGCTCTGGAAGATCATCCTGGCAATGTTAATTTTGTCTACAACAGAGGGGTCTGCAACTTTCAATTAAAGCGATATGACAAAGCGATAGCCGACTTTTTGTTCGTTAACAAAAGGAGAACCGGTATGGCCAGTCTGATGCTGGCCAAGACAGAGGCCCGTTTAAAACGTGAAGAACTGGCCGTTAAATACCTCAGGGAGCACCTTAACTCACAATACAGGATACCTGAAAAAGATATTTTACTTGACAGCGATTTTGCCCGCATTGAATCTGGTGCGGCCTGGAAGGCATTATGGCGTGAAAAAGAATGGTACAGTCCGGCCGACAGGGATTTGCAGGAAATTCTTTACATGAAATCGAAGGGTGAATACCTGGAGGTAATCAACCGCTTCAATGAATTGGCTCAAAAGAGCTATAAGCGATCTTTGGTTTATCAGCATCTTGCGGAAACGTATCTTGCACTCGGCAATAAAAAAGCTGCAGTTGATGCACTTGAAAGATCAATATCTGCAGATACCAGAAATATGGAATCACTTAAACTCAGAATAGATCTCTATCTTACTTCTGGTGATATAGAAAAGGCAAAAAAGGATTGTGAACGGCTTTTAAGGCAAGCACCGGATGAATTCGAATATTTACTGGTTTCAGCAAAAATCAACAGTCTCCTGGGAGAATATGATAAATCCATTCAATCTGCTAACTATTACCTGCATTTCTTTCCAGATTCAGCAAAAGCCCATAATGAACTGGGACTTATCCATTATAACAACGGAAAACATTTGAATGCAATTAAATCTTTTAACACTGCACTGGATATGGATAACAGTAATGCCGCCTACTTTTTTAACAGGGGAAGAGCATATGCTGCGACAAAAACCCATGTTTATGCATCAAGAGATTTTTCAATGGCGCTTGATCTGGATCCTGGTGATTCGGAAACCTGGTTTTTCAAAGGTTTAACTGAACTAGAACTTGGAAACGTAGGACCGGCATGCTTCTGCTTTAAAAAGGCAGCTCAAAGAGGTAAATTTGAGGCGAGGGAATATGTTCAAAAAATATGTGATAACTAATGGAGGTAAAGAAACAACAGATCAGTATCCTGCGATCAGGAAATAATGCTGCTATTTTAGATACTGTCCGTGAGGTCAGAACTATTGGAAGCAGTGCTATTCTTCCTGAAATATTTGACCTGTTACTGGTTTCAGAAAGTGAAGAAGTTATTAGTGCTTGTGCCGGATTATTAAACGATCTGAAGCAAATGGAGTCTGTTGATTACCTGATTTCCGCGATAAAATCAGAAAAATACAAGCCGGTACGAAATATTCTTGTCTCTGCCTGCTGGCAGAACGGACTTGATTACCACAAAGATGCACAATTGTTTGCAGACATATTCCTTCACGACGACTATATTGTTTCAATTGAAGCTTTTACTGTTATTGAAAACAGCATAGGAGATATGGAGGACAGTGATATCCGCGATCTTACAGCAAAGCTAAAATTAGCTCTTGCCTCCGCGGGAGAAAAGAAAAAAACACTTATTAGTGAGCTTTTGTCAGTGATTCAGAACTATTAACGATGGAATATCAATGCATTTTTGAATAGTACTTAATAAACTGGGCCCTTTCATAGGCAGCCGGATCTTTTAATTTTGAATAACTCAGCTTACCCCTGAATTCTTGGATCGAATTATATTGTTTCTTTTCCATCCAAATTTTTAACTCACCGATGATATTATTCAGGTAATCGATTCCATTTCTGTATAGTACAGAACACACCTGCACCGCCTCTGCACCGGCGAGCAGCTGTTTTACAGCTCCAAGTCCGCTATGAATCCCTGTGGATGCAGAAATATCTATGTGCTCAACCTCTGAGGAGATGATACCCACCCAACGAAGAGAATGCCTGATATCAGCAGGACTACTCAATACCTCAGCGGCCCCCAGTGTTAGCTCTTCTGTATCAATATCAGGTGCATAAAAACGGTTGAACAGCACGATGCCTGATGCTCCGTTGATGGCCAATTGATCGGCCATCCATGCAAGATTTGAAAAGTGCATTCCAACTTTGATAATTATTGGAACTGATACCATTTTTTTTACTGACTTCAAAATATCTATATAGATTTTTTCGAAATCACGCGGATCCTTTTTCCTGTTATTCGCAAGGTAGTATATATTCAGTTCTATGGCGTCGGCTCCTGCTTCTTCCATCCTTTTAGTGTAGTCGACCCATTCATTGGCAGAATGGCAATTCACGCTGGCTATTACCGGTATATTAACAGATTCCTTTGAAGACTCAATTAGATGCAGATAGTTATTTACAGAATTATCGCGTGCATATGCAGTTAGATAATCCGATGCTTCTGGATAATCCCCGGCGGTTTCCATACTCCCAATCTCAAACTGAATCTGCTCCTCAAACAGGGACTTTAAAACAACGGCTCCTGCGCCGGCATCCGCGATTTTTTTGATTCTGCTGACGGAACTTGTTAAACCACTGCTGGAAACAATAATCGGACTCCTAAGTTCCAAACCTGCATACCTGACTGATAAATCGACCATAATATGTAACTTTTAAGTATAGTCCCTCGGACCAAATATTGCGCTACCCACGCGAATCATATTACTGCCCTCTTCAATAGCGATTAA
>CAYOVC010000337.1:0-3278 GCA_964407305.1 uncultured Bacteroidaceae bacterium
GCTTTATCCTTTCTTCCTTGCCCTTGCCTCCCGATGAAGAAGCCTTACCTACGGCTCTCATTCTGTTTTTCAGTTGACGGTACCAATCATGCTTCTTTCTCCATCCTGCTATCGAAGGGTACTTCTGCAGGAACTTACCTACCATGTCAAGGCTTTTGCGGGCACTGTCCCATAACAGATTGTAATCCGTGGGAAAATGCACATTGCTCTCAACGCTTGGAGTATCTTTTCTGCCAAATACGCCTGAGCTTTGCCCACTGGCAATATCCTGGGCTAAAAGTGCAACAAGATGTGGGTGCTTTTCAAGTATGGTATCTATTAATGCAAACTCCGGATTCCTTGACCAATCCGATTACCTTTGATCTTTAATCGTTGTGCTTACTAATTGAATTTTCGGATAATATTCGTTTAATTATCAACATTTTATACTCTATTGACAGACTCTAAATAATGCGACATTGACTCCTGCGCCGGATCAGGAGTTCTGAAGTGTATAGAGAAAAGGTGTTAAAATTGTAATTCAACTCTTTGAATAATATGGTCCTGGTATTCCTCATCCAATTCAACAAAATATCCGCTCCACCCCCAAACTCTTACAATAAGGTTCTTATGCAACTCAGGATGCTTTTTTGCCGCGATCAAACGGTCCCTGTTGACTGCATTGATCTGCAATTGTTGACCTCCCATATCCATATACGCTTTCACAAGACCTGCCACCTTTTTTACTGATTCCTTGTTCCTGAAAACAGTATCATGCAGTTCCAAAGTTAAAGGACCTCCATTAATGATTTTAGTCATATCCGGTTTGGAAAAAGACCTGATAATGGATATTGGGCCATTTAGTTTCACACTCAGTGCAGGAGAAAAATTTGCCGATAAAGGCTCACCCTTTTTTCTACCGTCGGGGGTTGCTCCTGCATCCTTGATATGCCAGAGATAATACATGGCCGAACCTGCACCAGGCCGGTAACAACCACCTAAATCATTTTTCAGGTCTTTCATCAACTCATAAAAATTTTCAACCAATTGAACAGCAATATTATCTACATAATCATCATCATTTCCATATTTTGGCGCCTCATATTTCATTTTCTCCCATACCTCATCATAGCCGGAATAATTGCAATTTAATATTGTGATAAGTTCATTGGCTTTTAGATATTTTTTCTCGAAAACAAATTTCTTTATAGCAGCCAGCGAATCAACTGCTGTTGCGATTCCAGTTCCATGAATCCCGTAATTATTATATTTTGACCCCAATGAGATATCGCGGGCCTGGGAAATTGCTCCGTCCATTAAAAGGGATTGAAACGGAGCCGACTCAAAGTAAGGCCTTCGTATTCTGTTATAAATTATTTGTATTTCATTGTCTGTTTCCACGATTACCTTTTCCATGAAGTCATCAAATGTTTCGCTTGAAACAAGGTGTTTATAGATGGCGTTTTCAATAACTTTTGTAAACGAAAGCGCATCAATATTTGGAATATCCATACCAACACCTGGAATAATAAACTCCCAACATGCCGCTACAACATAGTTTCTGGCATCTTCTAGCTCATAGCCAATTTTTATAAGACCTGGAATTACAACCTCATCATTCGAGTATTGTGGAAAACCGAGTCCCTGTTTGGTAAGCTCCGTTGCACGTTTAAATTGCGCTAAAGTTGTATTTTTGGTAACACGCAGGTTTATCTTAGGATCAATCAGCTTAAGATTTAGACTGGCTGTCATACAAAGATCTGACAGCAGGTTAAATGTATCATTTCCTTCTTTATCCACGCCTCCCAAAACCAAACTCTGTCCATTATCCCCCTGTTGCATTCCTGGATATAGGTCACTGTCCTTATTAAATGTGATAAAAAGTTCTTCAAGAAGTTCCAGTGCCGACTCTTCTTTTAATATACCTGATTCCAAATCCTTTTCCAGGTACTTTATCATATATTGATCAAATCTGCCCACGGTATTATGGTAGTTCCCCCCTGCCCACAGTGTGAAATGGAGAATTCTGAAAAACTGCAATGCCTCATGAAAGCTTCCGGCTCCATTGACTGGAATCCTTCTAAGCATATCATAAATATCCTCCTTGCCAAGCTTCATTGCCTCAAGAGCATACCTGTTCACCAAATCTTCAATATCAATTATTGATTGAAAAGCAGCATTCAAAAACAATTGCGCATCTGCATTTCCTTCATGTTGTAATTTGGCCTCTTCAATCTCCTCTTTCCTTCGGTTTAAACCGACTTCGATGGTATATTCATAGTTAGAGCTGATATTGCATATACGCCCCATTTCATGAATATGATGTTTCTCCCTGATCTTTTCCCATTCAGCCTGGGTAAAAACCTCAGGAATCTTCTGTACCGTTTTCATAAACACAATCTTCTCCTCTGGCAAGATCACAGGTACCTCCTTCTGCAAAACCCAGGTTAACCTTTTCTGAGCCCGTAAAACATCAGACAGTTGTTCATTACTGAATTGTTGGGTAATTCTATTAAGTTCATCCTGATCAACTGTCTGTCTGTGTGCATGATGCATCTTTTCAACAATTGTTTTACGTAGTCTTTCAATGCGGCTGTTCATATCCTGCTTTTTTTTGTTATCATAATACTTCAAATGGAACATTATATATATCAAACACTTCCCTGTGTATCTCTACTTTCCTGTTTTCATCAAATTTTGGCTGGTAGGTCCTGTTAACCATGGCATACTTAGCACCTGCAGTCTTGTGATATGGAAGAAGTTCGACCCTCAACAGATGCTTTGCTCCTGAAATCAGTTTCACTGTACTCTCCATATTTTCCCTGGAGTCATTCACACCAGGAATCAGTGGAATTCGAACTACAAAATCTGTATCACCACTGCACAGGTATTTCACATTCTCAAAAATAAGGTTGTTTAACGATCCTGTATGCTTATAATGCACAAACGGATCAACATGCTTTATGTCCATAAATACAATATCAGCCTGATCCATCATCTTCCTGAAATATACCGAAGTTGCGTGGCCAGCAGTTTCAACAACAATGTGCAATGGCTTTAATGCATCCATCAACTCAAATAGAAACTCTGCCTGAGCAAGTGGTTCACCTCCTGAGATAGTAATCCCACCGCCCGAATTTATTAGCACATCTTCTCCCCTTTTTAAAAATCCTGCAAGCTCTTTAGCGTCGTATTCCTGACCACAAACAGTTGCTCTGCCATCCCTTGTTGTTAATGTCTCTTTTTCAAAGGAGATTCCCTCCGGATTATGGCACCAATTGCATTCAAGATTGCACCCC
>CAYOVC010000338.1:0-3269 GCA_964407305.1 uncultured Bacteroidaceae bacterium
TATGGAGATGATCCTTTTTTGGAAAAGATCACAATACAGGCAAAAAAACCCCTGTTATTTCTGAATATTGATGCAAAACCGGAGTCGACCGCGCTTGTTTGGGATCACATTGAGGATGAACCGGGAAAGCCCTGTCCCAACCCCAGGGTGGTGATGCCCCGAAACTGCGTTCCCAACGTCATTGAAAAGCCGGTATCGGTTGATATCCGCAGCTTTGGTATTCGCACCCCTCCTTGTTCCAGGGAGAATCCTACCTATGGCATTATGGGACTGTATCACATCCTGCCTCCTGCGCTTGCGTGGCTCTGGCGGCTGGTTGCACCTCGTGGACATAACAATCCGAGCATTACAGGAACAGGGAATATGGAGAGTGAGGGTGTTGGTTCCTACTGGCCCTTTGCCACCGGCATGAGGATCAGTCATGCCAATATGATCCTGAAGCAGATCATTGAAACACCCCGAACCACCTTTACCCTGGTCCCCAACCAGAATATCGGCGTATGGGAGGTGGGTTTCAAGCCACAGTTGTTGATGCGTGAATATCTTACAAGAAGGGGGGTTGCGAAGCTCAAGACGCACCAGTATGAACCGGCCCGCTGTCCGCTGCTGGGTTATGAGCTCAACTATATGACCATTGAAGGATCGAAGATCCCCTCAAGGTTTCTGAAAGTATATAACCAAACTGAAGTTGGTTTCGACGGTTATGATGCGGGAGCAGAGATCCTGACGAAATTCTTCAAGGAGGAGTTGCAGAAGTATTTAAAGGAGGACCTGTTGCATACTGGCAGGCGGATTATCGATGCCTGCCTGTCGGACGCCTCTGTGGAGGATTATAACGAGATCGTTCCGATGAATTACAGGTATGCCTTTAGCAATATGGCTGATTACGAGGAGCACAACGATCAGAATGGCGATCATTAAGAGATCATTTTTTAAACGAGGAATTGGATACGCTCAACCAGATTGACACAAAACTGTTTTTGTTTCTCAACGGTCTTCACAGCGAGACCTTTGATGACATCATGGTGTGGGTGAGCGGAAAACTTACCTGGTGGCCCTTCTACCTGGTGCTTCTCGCATATTTGGTATGGACGAGAAGACTCCAGGTTATTCCATTGGTTATTTTTATCGCCCTCTGTATTACACTGACCGACCAGTCATCAGTGCGCCTGTTCAAGGAGGTTTTTGAAAGGTTGAGGCCCTGTCATGACCCCACATTAGAGGGCTTGGTACACCTTGTGAATGATAAATGTGGGGGTATGTACGGTTTTGTCTCGTCGCATGCAGCGAACTCCTTTGGTGTGGCCACCCTGCTGCTGCTGGTTGTTCGAAGGCGCTGGTTCACGATTGTAATCCTGTTCTGGGCCGCTCTGGTCAGCTACAGCAGGATCTATCTCGGCGTTCACTATCCCGGCGATATTATCGGGGGAGCGTTACTCGGCATGTTCTGCGGTTATTTGGTGTACCTGCTGTTCAGGTGGGCGATCCCCCGGTTACCGGCCTCGTGGAATATGCATGATCGATCCAATGGTGCAGGAAAATGAGATGCATACAAAGTCATACCACCGATCCATATTTCAACCTGGCCGCTGAGGAGTACCTGCTTAAGCAGAATGACGGAGCGATCTATTTTCAGTATGTGAACGATCCTGCGGTGGTTATTGGAAAGCATCAGAACGCGCTGGCGGAGATCGATGATTGTTACCTGGGGGAACAGGGAATTGTGCTGGCACGCCGCATCTCGGGCGGGGGGGCAGTGTACCACGATGGCGGCAACCTGAATTACTCCTTTATCACCAATGAGTTGCCAGGCGACTTTGTAAAATTCAAGAAATATACTGCACCGGTGATTGCAGCCCTACGGGAATTGGGGGTCGATGCTTTTTTAGGAAAGCGGAACGAGATCCTGACCAGCTCGGGCAAGGTTTCGGGATCCGCGAGTCACGTGTTTAAGTCGCGGGTATTGCACCATGGAACGCTACTTTTCGATGTCGATCTTGAGCGGCTGGGGAGGTGTTTGTACGTGGATCCGGTGCGGTACATTGATAAGGCTGTGAAGTCGGTGCGATCGGAGGTGGTGAATATCAGGGACCTGCTGGAAACAGACATGGACAGGGAGGCATTTTACGATTTTATATTCAGGTATATCGTCGATTCTGGTGAAAGTCATGTTGATGACGGTTTCACCCGTTCAGAGGAGGAGGCGATTGGAGCACTCAGTCAGACGAAATTTGCATCGTGGGAGTGGAACTATGGCTATTCGCCGAAGTACACGGTTGAACGAGAGCTGGAAGGGTTGCAGATCGTCACCACCGTGGAGAAGGGGAAGATAGTTGATATTGGCTTTGATGGTAGCGGATTGATCGAAATGTATACTGCGTTACTTCATCGGATGCTTAACGGTACGCAGCACGACCGGTTTGCTGTCAGGCAAAAGCTTTTGGAACAATATGATGAAGCCCTGACCGGGGCCATATTGGATATGCTCTTCTGAACAGCATTGTGCAAATCTTTGGCATCGATTCAAATTTTTTATTTAATTTTATTCAGTAAGCCATGGTTTTGAATTTGAGTTTGGATCATTCACAGATAGATAGCCAGATATTTATAGACAACAAAAGGTGGGTTTACAGGCTTCAAGTCGGCGAGATAAGAAATGTACACATATTAACCATTCAACCAGAACAGACACAATAGACTAAACCGGAAAAAAGGTTTTTATATAAACGTTGTACGCAAGCCAACGAAACAAAATATTTGATAAATATTGATTTTTTTAAAAGGGTCTTGTCTAAGTATCCCATCCCACAAAGCATCAGTTTGTCAGCCCATCCCTGCAACCATCCTTTCGCTGCCAAACACATGCTTTTTTGCTACAGCACAATTGCAATATGATACAGACCGGATTCTGATTTGAAATCGGTATTTTAGTAGAATTAATTGTACAATGACTTAAAATAAGAAAAATAAATGAGTAGTTCGGAGATACTATTATACCAAACCGAAGATGGGCAAACCAAAATCGATGTCCGTTTAGAAGAAGAAACAGTTTGGCTTACACAGACACAAATGAGTGAACTATTTCAAAAAGAGCGTTCTGTGATTACCAAGCATATAAATAATGTTTTTGAGGAAGGTGAACTGCAAGAAGAAAGCAATGTGCAAATTTTGCACATTAGTGGTTCCGACCGTCCTGTTAAGTTTTATAATCTTAATGTGATTATTTCGGTTGGTTACAGGGTAAAAAGCCACCAGGGAACAAAGTTCCG
>CAYOVC010000339.1:0-3257 GCA_964407305.1 uncultured Bacteroidaceae bacterium
ATCAGGTCCTTTAAACCTGAATAAAAGTCCTGAAAATAGTACGTTGAAAACATCAACCCACTGATCAGGATCATAACAACCCACCGCATCGCGGCTGAATCTCTTAACGTTTTCTGTGCTGCATTCATTCCGTTTATTGTTTTAGATTTCTGATTTTAAATCCCAAATGTAGCAAAAAAGTGTATTTTCAAATGCTTTTATGCAACATATATCACATGAAAATAGTTACATATGTAGAAATAAAAAAAACGACCGTATCCTTCACGACATAGCGATTGGCAAATGATGAATCGAATGAATGTACATATGAACCGGGCCCTTATATTGTTAGTAGTTTTTATCTCATCAGGTTACATGGGCATTAATGCGCAGGAAAAAGTTCGGTGGTTAACTCATTCTGAAGCCATTGAACTGAAAAGGTTGGAGGCACAAAAGCGCTTTACTAAAACACCTTACTTGCAATTCTTTTGATGTTTTCTGATACACCAATGGTATAATAATGGATCGCAGGAACGCCATGCTGTTTTAACTCTTTTGATTGTGCGATGGTCCACTCAATACCCAACTCCCATGCCTCTTTGTTGTTTTTACATTTTCTGGCCTCTGCATAAAGCTCATTTGGGATATCAATATGAAAAACCCTGGGCAGGAGTTCCAGGTCTTTTAATGTATTGACCGGCTTGATTCCGGGAACGATCGGAACATTGATCCCTGCATCCCTGCATTTATCACGAAATTCAAAAAATTTATTGTTATTGAAAAACATCTGTGTAACAATGTAATCTGCTCCGGCATCTATCTTTTTCTTCAGCCAGAAAAGGTCCTCTATCATATTTGGCGATTCAAAATGCTTTTCCGGATAACCGGCCACACCCACCGAAAAATCTGTTGGTTTTGGATTCTTCAGGTCAGGCTCCAGGTATAGACCGCGATTCATGTTCAATATCTGTTCCACCAATTCGTTGGAATGGGCATGACCGCCCTCAACAGGAATAAAATCGCGTACACCGTGTGGTGGATCTCCCCGCAGAACAAGCAGGTTATTTAATCCAAGAAAGTTCAGATCGATCAGCAGATCTTCGGTCTCCTCCCTGGAAAATCCACCGCAGATTAAATGTGGTACAACAGTCTTGTGGTATTTGTTCATAATGGCTGCAGCGATTGCTACGGTACCGGGTCGCTTGCTGATTACCTTCCTGATAATCGTTCCGTCGGTCTGCTTTTGGTAAATGGATTCCTGCTGGTGGTAGGTGATGTTGATATTCAGGGGATCAAATTCAATCAGGGGATCGATCGCATCATAGATTGTTTCAAGGGTTCTACCTTTCCTGGGGGGGAGCAGTTCAAATGAGAACAGTGTTTTATCCGTCTTTTTTAGCTGATCGATTACTTTCATAGTGTTTCATTCCTTTTCTCATGCGAAAATAGTAAAATTACCTTTCTGTTCGTCCTGGTACGGGCTATTACTTACCCGGTTGTAAGAGGTTGATCGCATTATACCATGAATCACTGAACCTCTCGACAATCATCTGCTGACGGGAAAAACAATTACCCGTTAAAATTAAGGTTGGAGGACAGCAGTCTTTTTACATTTTCCACACTCATTCCCTTTCTTTTTGCATAGTCTTCTACCTGATCCCTCCCAATTTTTCCAACAAAAAAATACTTTGATGCCGGATGCGCAAAGATCAGACCGCTCACAGAGGCTGCTGGGTACATGGAGAAATTCTCAGTAAGCTCAATGCCATATTTGCTACATTCCAGCAGATTGAACAATGTCTCTTTTTCGCTGTGCTCCGGACAGGCCGGGTAGCCGTGAGCAGGTCTGATACCGCTGTATTTTTCCCTGAACAATTCTTCTTTAGTGAGTTCTTCATTCTGTGAATATCCCCAGACCTCTTTCCGGATCTTTTCATGCAGGAGCTCAGTAAATGCTTCTGCAAGCCTGTCGGCTAGTGCTTTGATCATAATCGATGAGTAATCGTCGTGCTCCTTTTCAAATTCCCTGATTTTTTTCTCAATACCAATGCCGGCGGTATTGGTGAATGCCCCGATATAATCTGCTTTTCCGGTTTCTACAGGAGCAATAAAATCGGCCAGTGAAAGGTTAGGTGTTCCCTCCTCTTTTTTTGTCTGGTTCCTCAGATTAACAAATCGTGTGCGTTCTGTTGTTCGGGACTCATCTGTAAACAGCACAATATCATCCCCGATACTGTTAGCTGGGAAAATACCGTATACTGCGTTGGCCGTGAGCCATTTTTCCCTGACGATCAGATCCAGCATTTCACAGGCATCCTTGTATAGCTTCCCGGCCTCTTCACCTACAACCGGATCCTTCAATAGTTCCGGAAATTTTCCTCTCAACTCCCAGGTAACAAAAAAGAACATCCAGTTGATATAGGGGACGATCTCCTCAATCGGAAAATCGGTTAGGTGAAATGTACCTGTTTTTGCCGGAACAATGGGGGGTGTATGGTCCCAGTCGATTTGCAACCTGTTTAGTCGTGCATTTTCCAGCGACAGGAATTCGACATTCCGCTCCGCACCTTCATATTTTTCTCTAAGCTCCACATACTCCTTTCTGACCTCTGCCTTAAAAGATTCGTTGAACTCTTTCGAAAGCAGTTTATTGACGACCGGAACGCTTTTGGAGGCATCCTTAACATGGATAACGGAGTTGGCATAGCCCGGTTCAATCTTTACTGCTGTATGTATTTTTGAAGTGGTGGCTCCTCCGATCAGCAGCGGCTGCTTCATTCCCCTTGTTTTCATCTCCTTAGCCACGTTCACCATCTCTTCAAGAGAGGGGGTGATCAGCCCTGAGAGTCCAATGACATCCACATTCTCCTTCTCCGCGGTATCCAAAATCTTCTCCGTAGGAACCATAACACCCAGGTCGAGGATATCATAATTGTTACAGCCGAGTACCACGCCAACAATGTTTTTGCCAATGTCGTGAACGTCGCCCTTCACCGTCGCCAGCAGGATTTTTCCTGCTGCACTGGAATCTCCGCCAGTCAGCTTCTCCTGTTCGATAAATGGGAATAGGATAGCCACTGACTTTTTCATCACCCTGGCACTTTTTACCACCTGCGGTAGAAACATTTTTCCGGCACCAAACAGGTCACCCACGACATTCATTCCCGCCATCAGGGGCCCTTCGATGACCTTCAGTCCGGTTCCGATCTTCTTATGTGCCTCCAGCGTATCTTCATCGATGAACTCTGTAATGCCCTTGATCAGCGCATGCTTCAGGC
>CAYOVC010000340.1:0-3257 GCA_964407305.1 uncultured Bacteroidaceae bacterium
GGTTTTGAGGCCGCAAAGAAGATCAGGGAAATGAGTCACCGGGTACCTATTGTTGGACAGACTGCCTATTCACTTGAATATGACAACAACCCCGGTCAGCTTGTTAATTTCAATGATTATATCACAAAGCCAATCTGGTACCATGAGTTGATTAAGTCGATGATTAAATACATCTGAAAAAAAAGGGGAGAATTTACTCCCCGCTTTTTCCGTAATTTGGAAGAACCCTGGCGCTGGGGTCATTCACATCGCAATGCTCCCAGCTCTTGTTTGGCATCCAGAAGTCAACGATACAATGTGATTTACCCGGAAAATGTGATTCGAAGATCTCCCTGTACATCAGTGATTCTTTGGAGATGGGGGTTGCATGACTGTACTTTTGTTTCGCCAGCATAAATGCTTCATCGGAATACATCTCTTCAGCATATTCCTTCAGAAAATCGACTACACTGTGACCTACAGCATCAGAGAAGGCAGCCTTTTCCCGGTAGAGGATCTCTTGCGGAAGATAATCCCCTTCAAATGCTTTCCTGAGCAGGTATTTGCCGATCCCGGTATAGTTCATTTTCATTTCCGGTCTGATGGACATCACATAGTCGACAAATTCAAGGTCACCAAACGGAACCCTGGCCTCAAGTCCGCAGGAAGAGATGCTTCTGTCGGCTCTGAGCACGTCATACATGTAAATTTCCCTGAGTCGTTTTTCCGCCTCCTTTTGGAAAGCATCCGGAGATGGTGCAAAGTCGGTGTATTTATATCCAAAAATCTCATCAGCAATTTCCCCTGTCATCAAAACTTTGATATCCGTGTTTTCAGAAATGTATTTTGAGACCAGGTACATCCCCATGGAGGCCCTTATAGTTGTTATGTCGTACGTTTCAATGTTATATATAAGCGTGCTTAAGGTATCGAATATATCCTGTTTTGTAAACAGGACCTCGGTGTGGTCGGCACCCAGGTAATCAGCCACGATCCTGGCATATTTGGTATCGATTGCATCCACATCAATTCCAACAGCAAATGTACGAATGGGTTTGTCTGTCATCTTCGCAGCAATGGCGCAAACCAGGCTTGAATCGAGACCACCGCTGCAAAGGAAACCTACCGGAACATCCGATTGCAACCTCTTTTTAACTCCTTCTGTGAGGGTCCTGTTGATGTTCTCCAGTACCTCCTCAAGCTCATGGTCGGAAGTTTTTTCCACCTTTGCAACATCCTTATAACAGATGAATTCATCACCATCATAGACATGTCCGGGCGGAAAAGGTTTTACCTCTTCACATAGCGTGCTAAGCGCCTTCATTTCACTGGCGAACATGATTGATCCATCAGCAGTGTAGCCGTAGAACATCGGCCTGATCCCAATGGGATCCCTGGCAGCGACATGCTTATCCAGCTCCTGATCATAAATCACACAAACAAACTCGGCATCGAGTCGCCTGGCTGTTTCAAATATCCCAAGCTCTTTGTACATCGGAATGATCACTTCGCAATCGGAGGAGGAACTGAATCTGTATTTTTTAGAATAATCGGCTTTGAGTTGCGGATAATTATATATCTCACCATTACAAACCAGGTGGATGTTGTCATAATGCATTGGTTGGTTCCCGTCATCGGAAACATCCATAATCTTTAACCTGTGAAATCCCATCCAGCCTTTGTCCTGGAAATCTGCGTAAAGACTGTTGTCAGGTCCGCGGTATTTTATCTTTTGAAACTCGCTTACCGCCTTTAGCCGGACCATTTTGTCACTCCCTGTATAAACTGCAAATCCACACATAACAGCACTTTTAAATATTGAAATATAACATAAAAGGGGTGTAAAGATAATAAATTATAAGCAAAAACAAGTAAAAAGTGAAAAAAATACAAAAAAAGGTGATTCATTTGCATTAAATTCGTACAACAAGCATTTTTCTATACAAAGGAGTTGCGAGACAGATGATACCGGATGTTATTCGCAATATCAGGTTTTAACCGGAATCATTATTTGTTGTCGATAAGATAGCGGAGGTCAATTTCGGATGGTATTTTTCAGGAATATCCGGAGGGTCTTATTCTCCTCCGAATTCCATCAGGTAGGCTTTGATAAAGTCATCGAGGTCGCCGTCCATAACTGCCTGCACATTTCCTGTTTCGTGGTTGGTTCGTAGGTCCTTGACCAATTTGTAGGGATGCATTACATAATTACGGATTTGAGATCCCCATTCAATTTTTTTCTTTTTGCCCTCTACTTCTGCCTGTTTCTCCCTGCGTTTTTGCAGTTCTATTTCGTACAGGTGTGATTTCAGAATCCTGAGTGCGTTTTCGCGATTTTTGTTTTGCGACCGGGTTTCGGTATTGTCGACAGTGATGCCGGTGGGAAGGTGTTTCACGCGGACCCCTGTTTCAACTTTATTAACATTTTGTCCGCCTGCTCCCCCCGATCTGAATGTATCCCACTCAATATCTGCAGGATTAATTACAATTTCAATACTGTCGTCAACGACCGGGGCCACGAATACTGAGGCAAAGGATGTATGTCTCCTGTTAGCAGAGTCGAATGGAGAGAGTCTTACCAGCCGGTGGACCCCCGATTCTCCCTTCAGATAACCATAGGCGTAATCGCCTGTAAATTCGAGCGTGACAGATTTTATGCCGGCCTCATCACCTGGAAGATAGTGAAGCTCTTTCACCTTAAAATCATTGCGTTCCCCATAGCGGATATACATCCGCATCAACATTTCCGCCCAATCGGTACTTTCTGTTCCTCCTGCACCAGGATTGATTTTCAGTATGGCACCCAGGGCATCTTCTTCATTTCGAAGCATATTTTTCGACTCCAGTGCTTCAATCAGCGCCAGGGTTTTTTGATACTGTGACTGCACCTCTTCTTCTCCTGCTTCTCCCTCTTTAAGGAAGTCGAAAAGAACGTTCAGGTCATCCACAGCTGTTTCGACTTCAGCATATGCTTCTGTCCAGGATTTCAGCCGGGATATTTTTTTCATCTGCTGTTCGGCTTTTGCAGGGTCGTTCCAAAAACCGGTATCCTGCGTAAGTCGCTCCTCCTCTTCGATGGTTCTTAATTTTCCATCTACGTCAAAGATGCCTCCTTAGCGCAGCCTGGCGCTCACTCAGGTCCCTGAGCTCATCGGTTGTGATCATGTTGATTGGTTTTTGGCAAAGATAGCTTTTACCATTGAAGCAACAAAAACAGAAAAAACACAGGGCCAACGCATATAAAAGTTTGAAAACGGACTGGTATTAACAATTTCAGC
>CAYOVC010000341.1:0-3240 GCA_964407305.1 uncultured Bacteroidaceae bacterium
TCTTTAAACAGGCGTTTGTTTTCTATGGCAACAACAATAATGTTGGACAATGTTTGTATAAATCTCTGGTGTTTGAGAATGGGGCTCATTCCTTCACCCTCTTCTTCAATATCTCCAATCAGCACAAATGCAATGGATTCGTCTTTGTGTGTAACCGGAATAATGATGTCAAGTGGTTCAGAAAACCGGTCATGATCGGTGGTTACATGTTTTATTTCGGTATGACAGAGAAGGTCCTTTTCGATATCAATTTTCC
This sequence comes from uncultured Bacteroidaceae bacterium, assembly GCA_964407305.1. Classification (GTDB taxonomy): domain Bacteria; phylum Bacteroidota; class Bacteroidia; order Bacteroidales; genus M55B112. The sequence continues at coordinate 257 of CAYOVC010000341.1, forward strand.
GTAAAAATTCAGTTGAGAATCCGGAATTTAATATACACTCCCATTTTTCCCCGAGCTTGATCACCATCACCTTTCCGATTGATAAATCGACTGTGAGCAGCTTTTCGAACCTGCGAACCAATTCGCTGATGGCAACATTATCGTTGATTGCCAGGGTGATTTCAAGCAGCGCATTCAGCTTGAATTTCGAGGTTTTTAGGCTATTTAGTGATCTGGACATAGAATAATCTATTGGGAGTTTACTGCTAAGATACGCATATTTATTTTTTTACCCGTTCTGAATAGGAGCGATCCCTTGTGTCGACCTTGATTGTTTCTCCCTGTTCAACAAAAATGGGAACCATTACTGTAGCACCTGTTTCAAGGGTGGCCTGCTTAAGAGCTGTGGAAGAGGAGGTGTCTCCTTTTACTCCCGGCTCAGAATAGGTGATCTCCAGTTCAACAAAAGGTGGTAATTCACATGAGAGAGGCGTTTCGTTATCGGCATGGACAACGATCTCAACCTCCTGTCCCTCTTTCATCAGGTCCGGATTTTCGACCAGTTTCTCTTCAATTAAGATCTGTTCAAATGTTTCCAGGTGCATGAAGCTGTATCCCAGGTCATCCTTATAAAGATACTGATAGGGCCGTCTTTCCACACGTGCAGTATTCACTTTCACTCCGGCCGTGAAGGTATTATCAATTACCTTACCGGTAGTGAGGCTTTTCATTTTTGTTCTTACAAAGGCGGGTCCCTTTCCGGGCTTGACATGCTGGAACTGTACGATGGCATAGAGGTCATTGTTGTATTCCAATACAAGTCCGTTTCTAAAATCTGATGTAGTGGCCATATTTGTATGGTATTATGATTTTCGGTGATGTAAAATAAAGAAATTAATTGATCTGTGACAACTAATCAGCGAGTTCAGAGCACTTTCTTTTTTGGGGTTGTTGCTACAAAGTCTTTTAAATAATAGGGTTCAAAATAGGCTGTGTCTTCAAATCTTTTGTTCGCGAAGTTTTTCAGGGCCAGGGGAACCATATGTGTTGATGATGGATTTATTCCACGAATAAAGTGAGCGTTAGGATGCTGAATAACATCCCTTATTTTTCCGGATCCATTGCCAAAGAAGACAATGTGGTGTGACGCCAGGCTCGCATTGAAGCTTGATTCTTCGACAACAATGGCACTGACAGGTGAAATCTCCCGGCAGTTACTTTTGTACAGTCCGGAAAAAACCTCCATCCGTCTTGCATCAATCATCGGACAAAAAAGTAATTCAGGATGCTGTTTTTGTAATTTCATGATCTCTTTGTTGCGTTTGGCAGCTATAACCATTGCCTGCAGCGTGACAATACCGATCACCGGAATTTTTCGGGCATATGCAAAGCCTTTGGTAACCGAGACACCGATTCGAAGACCTGTATATGAGCCAGGGCCTTTACTTACAGCGACGGCATTGATCTGGTCCGGTTTTATATCGGCTTCATCCATCACCTCCTGCATAAACACTGTGAGCAGAGATCCATGTGAACGGTCCTCATCGCTTTCCCTGGTCGAAAGAATTTTATCACCCAGGCTCAGTGCTACTGAGCAGATATTTGTTGCCGTCTCTATGTGAAGAATGAGGGGGTCATTCATTGTAAAAATCGATTTTTAATCTTCAGAATATAATGTATTGACCGGCACAACTTCAATGGCGGTTCCGTCGGATAATTGTTTTGAAATGGCGGAATAGGGGGCTATGATAATCTTGTCTTCCGGATCCAGTCCATCGATGATCTCAATGTGTGTATTGTTTTGAATGCCGGTTTGAACAGGTTTCATGACAGCTTTACCATCTGTTTCAACAAATACCACCGTCTCTTTTTCTTGTACTTCAGCAGAAAGCAGGTCGTTGGTCGTCTCTTTGTCATCTTCATTCGAATCGTTATCCTGCTCATTCACAACCCTTGTTGTTACTGCCTGAACAGGGATTGAATAAACATTGCTTCTTATTTCGGTTTGAATATCGGCTGTTGCAGACATGCCCGGTCGCAGCGGATATGGATTCTTTTCCGAAACCTTATTGCTGTAAGATTCGGGAAGAAGCCGGATCTTTACATTGAAATTGGTTACCTGGTCAGTTGAAATACCTGTAATATTTGCGGAGACAGGAATTTCTGTGACAATACCTTTGAATTTTGTGTCAAGGTAGGCATCTACCTCAATAATTGCAGTATCCATATGCGTTACCCGGACGATATCATTTTCATTAACCTCTACCTCTACCTCCATCATGCTCAGATCGGCGAGTCTGAGAATTTCTGTACCGGACATTAGTTCAGTCCCCACAACGCGCTCACCCAGTTCAACATTCAGTGCTGAGATTGTCCCGTCCATCGGGGCATAGATCGATGTTTTAATCAGGTTTTCTTCAGCCTCTTCCAGTGCTGCCATGGCGCTTTTCACATTGAATATGGCAGCTTCCCTTTCTGCTTTTGCTGAGCTGTAATTGGTTTCAGATTGTTCAAACTCCGCTTCAGAGATGGCTTTTTGTCCAAAGAGCACCTTGCTCCTCTCAAAATCCAGTTGACGCATTTGCAGCTGCGCCTCTGCCTGGCGTTCCCTCGCTTTTGCATTATTCAGCGATGCCTCAGCACGGTTCCTGGCCATGATATAGTTTTCCGGCTTGATCTTGAGTAGAAATTGTTCTTTTTTTACTTCGTCGCCCTCTTTTACAGCCAGCTCAACAATCTCTCCTGATACATCCGGGGAGATTTTCACCTCTTTTTCCGGCTGAATTTTTCCGTTGGCAGTGATGATCTCTGTTATATTTCTCTTCTGACCGGTTTCAACGGCGACTTTCACGTATGCCTCCTGGCCAAACCATCCGCTTTTTTTACCAACGCCAAAAAAAATCAGAAGCACTACTGCTGCAGCAGCAAGGATAATTAGAAGTTTTTTTGATTTCATATGTATTAATTCTTTATTTAAATACTTGATATAAAATAGTTTAAATATC
>CAYOVC010000342.1:0-3183 GCA_964407305.1 uncultured Bacteroidaceae bacterium
AGAAACGTATTGATAGTATAAAAAAAAAAATAGATATGATGAAAGTTGGAATTATTGGAGCCGGTAACATTGGGGGTGCTATAGCCAGGGGATTAATAAATCATGGAAATTACAAAGGTAAGGATATCATAATCAGCCGCAGGAAGAAGAAAATGCTTGAGGGCTATCGTGATCTGGGAATGGAAGTTACTACAAGCAACAAGGAGCTTGCCGGTAATTGCCGGCTGGTCATCCTGGCTGTGCTCCCGGCACAGGCAGAAGATGTGGTAAGAGATATACTTCCTCAACTCGATTCAGAAAGGCACATATTAATCAGCGTGGTGTCGGGGGTTTCCATGAGCGAACTGGAATCATGGATTCAAAACAGAGTACCGGTTGTACGAATCATGCCAAACACTGCGGTGGAATTTGGGGAATCTATGACCTGCCTTGCGGGAAATGATCCTGATGCTGAAAAGATCGTCAAAGAACTTTTTGATCCGATGGGTTCTACCATGATCATTCTCGAAAAACTGATGCCGGCAGCGACCATTCTTGCAGCCTGTGGGATCGCCTTTTTTCTGCGCTTTATTCGTGCAGAGACGCAGGGAGGTATACAGATCGGTTTTCATGCAGAAGAAGCGGGTAAGATAGCGGCGCAGACAGCAAAAGGGGCAGCGCAGATATTGCTGAGTACCGGCAATCACCCTGAAAGAGAAATTGATAAGGTTACCACACCCATGGGATGCACAATTGCCGGGTTAAATGAAATGGAGCATTATGGCCTTAGTTCGGCCCTTATAAAAGGAATCATCACCTCGTATTCGGGGATCAGTGACCTGAAATGAACAGCGTCTCGAAATATATTGAATTGTTGATCCAAATGCTCGAAATACCTTCCCTTAGCCGGCAGGAAAGTGAGCGAGCAGATTTTTTGCAGGACTGGCTGCTAAAGGAGGGCTTCTGTCTGCAGAGAAAAGCAAACAACCTGGTTATAACAAAAGGGCATGATCCACAACAAACCAGGATCATGTTAAATTCACATCTAGATACGGTCCCGCCGGCCGAAGGGTGGCACACAGATCCTTTTGTTCCTGATTTCAAAAATAACAGGGTGACCGGGCTGGGAAGTAATGATGCCGGAGGTTCAGTGGTTTCAATGATTGCTGCCTACAGCAACCTGGTTGAAATGGGCCTGGCCGATACGGCTGTCCTGGTAATCTCTGCAGAGGAGGAGGTGAGCGGTGTAAACGGTTTATCAATGGTGATCCCGGACCTTCCAAATCTGCAACTTGCTATTGTGGGAGAGCCCACATCCCTGCAACCGGCTGTTGCTGAGCGCGGATTGATGGTTGTAGACGCCAGGGCAAACGGTACCGCTGGTCATGCGGCCCGAAACGAAGGAGATAACGCCATATATAAAGCGATGGCAGATATCGATGCTATCTGTCAAATGATATTTACGAAAAGATCAAAATGGCTCAATCCTCCCTCTGTCAATGTAACCATGATCCGGGCGGGAACAGGACACAATATTGTTCCCGCATCATGTGAATTTGTGATCGATGTAAGAAGTAACGACTGTTACACGAACGAAGAACTACTGGATATTTTTCGGGCAAAGTGCCAGTCGGAATTGATTCCCAGGTCGACGCGGCTGAAAAGCTCTTTTCTTTCTGAGGAACATTTTCTTTTTGAGGTTCTGGCGGACCTGCAATTAAAACCCTTTGGATCACCAACACTTTCCGATATGGCGCTGCTTGAAGTTCCTGCCATAAAAATCGGTCCGGGTGAATCATCACGCTCGCATACGGCCAATGAATATATCGGCCATAAAGAGATATCAGCGGCCATTGGTCTCTATACCCTACTGCTCGAGAAAACCATAAATCGATTACAATGACACTTTGGGATAAAAGTAAGAAGACTGAACAGGAAGTGATGCGGTTTACTGTTGGAGATGATCAGATCTATGACAGGATCCTTGCACCATATGATGTAATCGGTTCAATGGCCCACGCCATTATGCTTGGAGAGACAGGAATAATTCCAAAGGAGGAGTCAACACTGTTGGCAAAGACACTGGCAGATTATTACCCCGAGACCTTAAAAGATGACTTTACAATTGATCCGGATGAAGAGGATATTCATAGTCACCTGGAGAGCCACCTCGTGAAAAACCTGGGAGCAACCGGCAAGAAAATACATACGGCCCGTTCGAGAAACGACCAGGTAATGACAGCCATGCAACTGATGATGAAAGAGGAATGCCGGCTGATTACCCGGGAGGTAATTTCCCTATTCGATATACTGGCAGATGGGGCAGACAAGTACAGGGATATCCTGATCCCCGGCTATACGCATACGCAGATTGCGATGCCATCCTCTTTTGGAATCTGGCTCGGGGCTTATGCAGAATCACTTGTGAATGACATGCACCTTACATCCGGCATTATCCATGTTTTGGATCAGAATCCCCTTGGAACCGCTGCGGGTTATGGTTCATCATTTCCGGTTGACCGGGAGTTGACTGCCAGACTGGCAGGGTTCAGCGAATTGGTGGTTAGCGCTGTTTCAGCCCAGTTAAACAGGGGAAAATTTGAATCATTTATGGCATTTGGATTGGGCTCATTTGCGACAACATTGTCGCGCCTCGCTTCTGATATGATCCTCTTTATGAACCAAAACATGGCTTTTATCTCTTTCAGGGATGAGCTTACCACGGGATCAAGTATTATGCCCCATAAAAAAAACCCGGATGTACTTGAACTCATACGGGCCCATTGTAATACGATTATTCAAATGCCCGCGATACTCAATGGTCTTTCGGCCAATCTTATTTCTGGATATCATCGTGACTTACAGCTTACTAAAGAGATACTAATACCAGGGATCCGAAAAATGAAGCAGAGCCTTTCTATGATGCAGCTGATGGTGGAAGAGATGGTTCCACGCCGCGATATTCTGGAAGATGAAAAATATAGTTTGCTCTTTTCAGTGGAAGAGGTAAACAGAAAAGTAATGCAAGGCATCCCTTTCAGGGACGCGTATAAGCAAGTTGCCCTGGAAATTGAAGAGGGAAAGTACAAACCCGGTCGTGGAAATCAGTACACACATACAGGCAGTATTGGTAACCCCGACATCGAACAGCAAAAAAAAAAAAAAAAAAAAAAAAAAAAAAAAAAAAAAAAAAAAAAAAAAAAA
>CAYOVC010000343.1:0-3178 GCA_964407305.1 uncultured Bacteroidaceae bacterium
GTCGAGATCGAAGACTACTGCATCAAATTCAGGCATGTATTTAGTTGTTTATGGTTTATAATCAATTTTAAGCCTTCAAGGTATCTATTTTTCTCGAAGCATTCAAGGTTTTTTTCCATTTCTGTAGATTAAAAAATCCGGGGTCTTCTCCTGTTTCCTACGAAAAAGTTAGTATATTGAGGCTGTGCATTATTAAAAAGTTAATTTCGAAAGGACTGACATATCAATGCTTTCAGTATAAAACGAACCTGATATTAATTGGTTCTTAAAAATACAGCACATGAAAAAACTATTTCTTGCATCCAACCAAATCCCGGTAAACATATGCTTGTCAGACAACCACTTTGAAGTTGAACCTTCAGATGAGCTTACGGTATCTGGTCTAAAGAATTTTTACAAACAGTTTCAAACAAGATGGATCGGTCTGACAGGCCTCGAGGAGACTGATCTGACCAAAAAAGAGATGCAGGAACTGGAGAGCAAACTGCTGGATTACCAATGCATTCCCATCTTCCCCGATCTGGACGATTACAAAGACTACCTGCATGGTTTTTCCAGGAACACCATCTGGCCACTCTTCCACTACTTCATCCAGAACGCCGAGTACCAGGATAACGAGTGGGACGCTTATGTGAAGATCAATCAGCTCTATACTGAAAAGATCCTGCAAGTGGCCGATGAAGGCGACACGATATGGATCCACGATTTCCACCTGATGCTGCTTCCGGGCATGCTGAAGGAACGCATGCCGAAACTAAATATCGGTATCTTCATTCATATTCCCTTTCCTTCATTCGAGATCTTCCGGCTGCTACCGTGGCGCGAAAAAATTCTCGAGGGAATGCTTGGCGCCGACCTGGTGGGTTTTCATACCTACGACTACGTCAGGCACTTCCTGAGTTGCGTGCGCCGGCTCTTTGGGTATGAAACCGTCTTTAACCGCATCCGCATTGGGGAGCGAACACTCAAGGTAGATGCCTTCCCAAAGGGTATCAATGCTGAACACTTTAAACTAAAGGCGGATGAGTATGCCAAAGCAGATACACTTGCCAACTCGGAAACCGGTAAATTAATGGAGCACCTTAATGATAATGAACGTAGTGAGAAGATCATTCTCTCCATTGATAAACTGAACTATACCAAGGGGATCCCCGCCAGGCTCCGTGCCTTTGAGCTGTTCCTGGAGGAGAATCCCGAATACCTCGAAAAGGTAAGTTTTATCCTGCTGGCTCTTATCTCCGGAGAAAAAAGTCCGTTCTATGAGTCCCTGAAGCGCGAAGTGGATGAACTGGTCGGAAGGATCAACGGGAATTTTGGCACCATCACCTGGATGCCGGTGCGTTACCTGAACCGGGAGTTTGCCATCGATGAACTGATCGACATGTACGCCATGGCCGATATTGCGCTCATCCTGCCCCTGCGCGATGGGATGAACATGGTAGCCAAGGAATTTGTTGCTTCCCGGTTTGAAGGGAACGGGGTGCTGATCCTCAGCGAAATGACGGGTGCATCGAAGGAGTTACATGAGGCACTGATCGTCAACCCCAACAACCTGGGTGAGGTAGTGGTTGCCATAAAAGAGGCGCTGCAAATGCCTGAGGAAGAACAGAACAGGAGAATAAAGGTGATGCAGAAAAGACTGGAGCGGTATACCATCGAGCGGTGGGCCAATGAATTTATCAACAGTCTTGGAAGTGTCATTGAATCACAAAAAACCTCCCTCACACGGAAAATCAGCTCAGGCCATGTCAATAAAGTTGTGGAGGCCTATGATGAAGCCGATAAAAGGATTCTGTTCCTCGACTATGACGGCACGCTCTCAGGATTTCAGAAAAACCCGGAAGATGCCAAACCCGATTTGGAGCTTTATGACATCCTGAAAAGGTTAACTGATGATCCCAAAAACACGGTTACCATTATTAGTGGAAGGGACAAGGAGACGCTCGGCCGATGGTTCGATAATGGCTGGAATATTCACTTTATCGCCGAACATGGTGTGTGGATCAAGAATCCGGGCGGTGAGTGGCACATGATTGAACAGATCGACAACTACTGGAAAGAGTCTGTGCAACCGCTGCTGGAGTACTACGTGGACCAGACGCCGCGGTCGTTCATCGAACATAAGAATTTCTCGCTGGTTTGGCACTACCGGAAGGCCGACCCCGACCTGGGGATCCAGCGTGCCTGGGAGCTGAAAGATGAATTGCGTACGCTCACCTCCAACCTGAACCTGGAGATCATGGACGGTGACAAGGTGCTGGAGATAAAATATTCCGGAATCAACAAGGGCAGGGCCGCACTGCAAAAGATCGGTAATGACGATTACGACTTCATCTTTGCTGTGGGTGACGACTGGACCGACGAATACACTTTCGAAGCGATGCCTTCCAAGGCTTTTACCATCAAAGTGGGAGCGAAAACCACCAGTGCGAAATACTACATTGAGGGAGTTGAAAAGGTTCGGGAACTGCTGCGGTGCTTCGATAAAAAGGACTGTGAGTAATTGAAGCTGCGGGGGCTTTTCGCTCAGACGGATAATTCCAGCTAAAAGTTATTCTGCCAAAGCTTTGCGATGTATTTACTTCGTATACCAATATTTGAACTATTGTAACAATTGTTACAGAATATTATTCGCAGCCTGTTATCTTTGCAGGAAATCTCAAAACCATTCTATTATTCAGAAACGACCGGAGCGACCGGTTCGAACCTAGATGAAAGAGGCAAAATAAATTCAATTATGAAAACAGATTTCGATACATCAAAAACTGCTGATCTTGCAGGACTCATCGACTATTCAAACGAGGCGATTGTAAGCAAAACGCTGATTAAAAAAGAGACAGGGACCGTTACACTCTTTGCCTTTGACACGGGACAGGGACTTAGCGAGCATACCGCTCCGTTCAATGCCATGGTGCAGGTGGTCGACGGAAAGGCTGTGGTTATCATCGACAAAAAGAGACATGTCGTCGGTGCAGGTGAATTCATTATTATGCCAGCCGATGTACCACATGCGCTGGATGCAGAGGTGCGGTTTAAGATGCTGCTTACAATGATTAAATCAAAGTAGATGAGTGAGATCCGTAACTACCATCGTCTCGAAAAGGCAGATGTTGCCTTTGATGCTTGGCTTACCATAACCATCTACCTATTGCAAAAAGAGAGATGAACCCCTCATCGT
>CAYOVC010000344.1:0-3167 GCA_964407305.1 uncultured Bacteroidaceae bacterium
TGGCAGGAACGCAGCGGCGCCACCAGTGGAACTACCTGGAGATCTATGAGTATGTGAAGGCGGGAGCAATCGGTGATTTTGTAGCCGGGTATGCATACTGGGACCAAAACAAGTTGTGGCATGTGAATCCCGATACCAATTGGTCGGAGATGGAGCAGATGCTGCGTAACTGGGTGAACTGGAATTGGCTCTCGGGAGATATCATCGTGGAGCAGCATATGCACAATATTGATGTGGTGAACTGGTTCAAGGGCGACTATCCGGTGAAAGCAGTAGGTTATGGATCAAGACAGAGAAGGGTAACAGGCGACCAGTATGATAATTTTTCGGTTGATTTTGTTTATGGTGATGGCACCCATATGCACTCCATGTGCCGGCAGATCAATGGCACCGCGAGTAATGTTTCGGAGTATATCCGGGGCACAAAGGGATATACCGATTGTGCAAGGGGTGCGTATCTGAATGAGGGGACTGTAGTGGTTGAAACCGCAAATCCAAAGCCTTCCAATGATGAGGAGAAGGACGCTCTTAAAGCGAAGTACAATTCACCTTACGTGCAGGAGCATGTCGACCTTGTGAATGCAATCAGGAGAAATGAGCCATTGAATGAGGCTGAAAATATTGCAAGTTCCACGCTTACATCGATTATGGGGCGCATCTCTGCATACACCGGTCGGGAGGTAACATGGGACGAGATGATGAACTCCGATCTACACTACCAGCCTGAGGTATATCACTTCGGAGCTGTTACCGGTGTGCCCAAAAAGGTGCCGGTGCCGGGTGAGGCTGCCGAGGGTTAGGTAATCCTCACTTTTCAAATCTAAGCCATCTCCCACTGTATCTCTCCAGCGAAATCGGATCTCCTAAGATTAGTTTTTTACCGCTAACGGGATCTTCTACACTTTTGTATTTGTAGTTCCTGAAAATCAGATCTACTTTCTTTGCTTCATCATCATTAATGAAAAAATAGTGATCGGCATCCGGGGCCGCAATACGATATACGATCGCTCCTTCACAAGCGTAGGGGCTTTCCATTTCGTCCAGTGTATGTTTCATCGTCCATTTTTCCATGTAAGTATTTCCGGGTGATTGCATGGCATAGGAAGCATCTGCACCCAGCAAAACCGCTGTTCCTTTGCCATATTTATGTTCCGTGACAGCGGGTTTACCTGATACAAAATGATCTGTTACATTTGCCCTTGTGGGATATATATCAAAGAGGAACCCGTCAAGTTTGTGATCATCCAGGTATTCCGGAACATTGTTGGAATATTGCATATCGGCAATAGAAGCTCCGAATATCCTTTCAAAAGGAGTTCCTTTACCCGTTTCCAGCACCAGTCCATGTTCATCCCACCAGCCGCCGGGAGCATCCAGGACCAGCCGGCCTCCGTTACTAACATATTCATCAAGAATGGGAAAAAGGTCTTTGTTTATTGCTGCCTGCGCCGGCATGTATATTACCTTATATCTTTTCCCGAGTCCTTTTTTCAGATCGTTGGGTGTAACATGTTCCCAAGGAACATTGGCATTTATGAGTGCCCGGCTGATGCCTATTCTTGCTTTTACAGGGTAGTGTTTGAAATGCGTTCTTCCCGGACCTGCAACCGCAGACCAAATAGCCTCATTATCCCAGTTAACCAGCACTCCCACATAAGGTTCCTTATGAGCAGCCCAGATCTCATCCCGGTATTTATCTGCTGCTTTTGCTATATTACCTGCCCGAATAGCTCTTGGTCCCGGCTCGTGCTGCCGGTTTAATAATGCATATTCTCCCGATTCCCAGCCGGCCCGACGATAGTTCCATGCCCATAATCCTACGCCTTTAAAACCGCCTGCAAGGTAGGAAAGCAATAATTGAGTCATAGTTCCTTCATTTACAGTAAATCCTGCTGTTTCAAACTGGGAGAAAATATCCCAGCCTTTTCCTCCTGACAGTTGCTGGGGTCCGCCTGTGCTTTCCCAGGTAGCCGCCCAACCTCCCTTAAACCAATCGGTGGCAATTGATGATTGCATATATATGCATCGCGCGACCTCATATTGTACTTCTTCATAATGCCATGTAAGGTGAATTGAAGGGTAGAAAGATCCACGGTCTTTCATTAGTTCGGCAATCCCTTCCATATCGGTCGCCCGGGATGCGAAAGGGAGGAACAGGCCCATTTCCCCTCCTGCCCGCTGTGGCTGTTCAGGATAACGAAGCTGCTTGCCAAATTTGATATTCTCGAGATACATATCCGCCTTAAATCGAAGGATATCCCTTACTTTTCCATATTCTCTTCCTCCCCTCGGGATAATCACATATTGACCGTCAGTATCATAATTTAGCAGGGGGTCATTGTAAAAATCCTCCCAGCTTTTATAAGGATCTTCTTCAATTCCAACCTCATATTGATTCCAGGCACTGGTAAGTTCATCAATACTGGAATATTTATTTTTAACCCATTCTCTGAAGAGAGGTACATCGTCGGGGCGTAAATATGCATCCGGCTGATGCTGATAATTCCGAAAGGAATCCTGTACGGGCAACGGATCCTTCCAGGTTGAGAGATGTTTTTCAAAAACTTTATTTTGATATTCAAGTATTTTTGGATGTTCGCGCGCTTCCTGTATACTCATATTTTCCGACAATCCCAGTGATTTCAATAATTCCGGGGTAATATCCTCCCAGCCTCCTTCTCCATACCAAAAAGGGATAATTCCCTCCTCAAGAGCGATCCTTAAAACTTCTTTCCGCGGCCATTCAGGGGTTCCCATCGTTTGCTTCAGGTTAGTAAAGCCTAATTCTTTCATGAGCCGGAAATGCTCACGCATCTCATTCTCTGTTATACCCGCCCAGGGTAAAAAAACAACCCCATAAGGCACAGGTGCCAGCTTTCGGAATTTTTGCTGCATGGGACTATCATGCATTGAATCATAAAGATCATGATAGAATTCATCTTCTTGCGCCTTGAGGGGCGAAAGGCTTAAAAGAAAGACAATAAGCATAATCGAAAGCTTTGGATCCTGGTAAAATCTATGGTACCTCATTGTATATATTTTTTGGTTTATTATTCCTTGTTTATTTTATTTGAACACATATTATTAAAGCATTGTAAATTATATAAGTGAGTTATTCCTCCTCCTTCGTCGGCCTCATGAGCTCCACTTCGTTCCGGTTGTTGCCT
>CAYOVC010000345.1:0-3163 GCA_964407305.1 uncultured Bacteroidaceae bacterium
ACAATGGAAACTTCGGCGGGTTACCTCTCCTCGTATAACAGGTACAGGCCGGGAGATTTTTCGGTGGGCAGGGGTGTGATCTACAACATAGATTTGCGGTATACTATTTTTGGATTGGAGGGAGTTTATTATTTTGGCACGCCGATTGTATTCGGGTATGGTGACCCTTTCTACCGGTCGGGAAATTACGGGCGGGTTGATGTTTTTGCGGATCCTTTCAGGCATCCGCGGATTGAGTCGAGGATCGGATGGAGTTTTCACCTGCTGCCCGGGGAGGGGGTACATTATTCACAGCAACTGTTAATTCGTGTAACATTTTGATCAGAGACGGCATATTTCACCGGAGGGTTTATTTCTTCCTGCTCGTAGTGCTGGCCGCGGCGTTGCCGTTGTCGATCTTCACCACTTCGGTGGTGCAGTTCCTGCTTGTGATTAACCTGGTTGCGGAGGGAAATTTTTCTGAGAAATGGCGGCGGCTGAGGGGCAACCGTGCCCTTCATGTTTTCCTGCTGTTTTTTCTGTTGCATGCTGCGGGTATTGCCTGGTCGACCGATATGCAGTATGGGCTGCATGACCTGAAGATCAAGCTTCCTATCGTGGTGATCCCGCTGGTGGTGGTATCCTCCGATGAGCTCTCCATCAAAGAGTTGCGTATGATCCTTACTGCATTTATTGCAGGGTGTCTTGTCGGGTCGTTTGCCACTGTGCTGGCGCTGCTCGATGTGATCCGGGTGGACCTGTCCGATTACCGGAATGCATCACTTTTTATCGGTCATATCCGGTTCGCGCTGATGGTGGTCCTTGCGGTGCTTTTTTCGGCCTACCTGCTCTTCCACGGGAGGAGGGGTGAGCCCGGGTACCTGCGGCTGTTTTACCTGTTTGCGCTTGCATGGCTGCCGGTATTTCTGATCATCCTGAGGTCTTTGTCGGGGATCATCATCATCGTGGTGCTGGTGCTTGTGTTGTCGCTCCTGCTGGTGCAGGCGGTGCGCGACCGGGCCGGGCGGTTTATGCTCACGGTGATGATCATTTTTATACCGCTGTTTGCTATTATCTACACCGGCAATGCCATTAAGCGGTTCTACACCTTTGAACAGGTCGATTTCGACAATCTCGATTCACTGACGGTGGAGGGGAACCCCTATGTACATCGGCCGGAGAGCCGGGAGATTGAGAATGGTCATTTTGTATGGATCAATGTCTGTCCGGAAGAGCTTGAACAGGCGTGGTCGGCTGTGAGCGATTACCCCTACATGGGAAAGACAGACAACGGGAACCAGATCAGGTTTACGTTGATCAGGTACCTCACCTCGAAGGGATTGCGCAAGGATGCCGTTGGTGTGGGGCGGCTCGACAGCATTGATGTTGCAGCCATTGAGTGCGGGATCGCCAACCACATTTATCTTGAAAGGTTTGCGCTCTACCCGCGTATTTACGAGGTGATCTGGGAGTTCGACCGTTACAGCCTGGGACACAGTCCGAACGACAAATCGCTTGTACAGCGTTACTACTACCTGAAGGCGGGTTTTAATATCGCATCGAAAAACCTGCTGTACGGTGTTGGCACGGGCGATGTGCGACAGGCATTCTCCAGCTACTACGAGGAGCACAACTCAAAACTGCGGCTGGAGCGGCGGCGGCGCGCCCACAACCAGTACCTCACGTTTTTGGTGGCATTCGGTATTCCCGGATTGCTGGTCTGCCTGTTTACACTGGTCTACCCGGTGTTTCTCCGGCGGAGGTGGGGGTCATACATGGCCATTGTGTTCCTGCTCACCATGGCGCTGTCGATGCTCGACGAGGACACCCTGGAGAACAATCCCGGCGTGGTGCTGTTCTCGTTTTTCTATGCCCTGTTTATCTTCGGACCTGATTGGCCGTGGAGGGGCGGAAGAAAAAAGGCGGGAAAAAGTGACACATCCGCTCCCTAACATATATATTTGTACGATAACTTAGAGATGATGATGCATGCAACATACATCCGGCGAGCCATTGCGCTGGCTGATCGCAATGTGGATATGGGCGGCGGTCCGTTCGGGGCCGTGATCGTGAAGGACGGGAAGGTGATCGCCGAGGCTGCCAATGGGGTAACGCGCAACAATGATCCGACGGCGCATGCAGAGATCGTGGCCATCCGGGAGGCGGGCAGGAAGCTGAACGATTTCAACCTGTCGGGATGTGTGATCTACACCTCCTGCGAGCCCTGTCCGATGTGCCTCGGGGCGATCTACTGGGCGCGGATCTCAGGGGTGTGGTTTGCCTCCGGGAAGGAGGATGCCGGGTCAGCCGGTTTCGACGACAGCCTGATCTACGAGGAGCTGTCGAAGGAGATCGGTGCGCGGAAGCTGAAGATGGAGCAGTTGAAGGAGCCTCGTGCAGATGCGCTGTTCAGAAAATGGATGGAGAAAACCGATAAGGAGCCTTATTGATATATGTACAATTAACCAATCATTAAGATAATATCTGATTAAAAATTAGTAAATTTGAGAATTAAAAGATAATATTATGACTGATATTCAATTATATACAAAATTATCTGAATTACCATCAAATTTAAAATCTGAGGTAGCCGATTTTATTGATTTTCTAAAATATAAATCAAAAAAAAATGATAATAAAAGTACAAAAAGGTTATCAGGTAAGGCTAAAGGACTTATAAAAATGAAAGATGATTTTGATGAACCAATTGAAGGATTTAACGATTATCTAAAATGAATTTATTAATTGATACCCATGCATTAATTTGGTTCATTACCGACAATGATAAATTACCACTTAAGACCAAACAGATAATTGAAAACAAAGAAAACAATTGTTATGTTAGCATCGCGACCTATTGGGAGATAGGCATAAAAAATTCAATTGGCAGACTTGATTTAAATTCTGATTTGAAGACAATTTTCCAAATAATTGAGGAAACTGGTTTTGAAGCCTTACCTATAACTACTAACCAAATATTGAGAAATGCCAATTTAGAATTCTATCATCAGGATCCTTTTGACAGAATTATTATAGCACAATCTTTAACTGAAAAAATGACAATTATAACCAAGGATAGTCAATTTGAGAATTACAATGTTCCGATAATTTGGGAAAAATAGCCAGCACACAATAAATAGGACTACGGCGGCCTGCAAAGCTGGTCCCGGTATGCCGGGGGCCC
>CAYOVC010000346.1:0-3157 GCA_964407305.1 uncultured Bacteroidaceae bacterium
AGCCAATAATCCCATGTATATTATCAGGAATGGCAAAATGATCGAATATAAAGGGAACAATATGCCAGTGGCATACTACGATAATATGACCGACTTTACCCGCCATACTATAAAAATGAAACAGGGTGACAGGATATACCTTTTTACAGATGGTTTTCCGGATCAATTTGGTGGTCCGGATGGTAAAAAGTTTAAATATAAACCCTTTAAGGAACTCCTCCTGGAAGTCCATGAAAGGCCAATGGAGGAACAACGCAGGATACTGCAAATGGTTTTCGATGAATGGAAGGGAAATCTTGACCAGATTGATGATGTACTTGTCATGGGACTAAGATTTTAAAATCTACCTGCCATATCTCGCCTTTTTTTTATTTTCTTTGTAGCTGTTTAAAAATAAATATCAAACATCAATGGCAAAGGTATTAACCAGCAAAGAGGATAACTATTCCCAATGGTATAACGATTTAGTAATTAAGGCAGATCTGGCAGAAAACTCTGCAGTACGCGGCTGCATGGTCATAAAACCATACGGCTATGCCATTTGGGAGAAAATGAGGGATCAACTCGACCGCATGTTCAAGGCAACCGGACATCAAAACGCCTATTTTCCTCTTTTTATACCTAAATCTTTCTTTAGTAAGGAAGCAGATCACGTTGAAGGATTCGCAAAAGAGTGTGCCGTTGTAACCCATTACAGGCTAAAAAATGATGAGGAGAATGGTGGTGTGGTAGTTGATCCTGACGCTGCCCTGGAGGAGGAACTGATTATTCGTCCCACTTCAGAAACCATTATATGGAACACATACAAAAACTGGATCCAGTCATACCGGGACCTTCCCCTGCTAATTAACCAATGGGCCAATGTGGTACGTTGGGAAATGCGAACCAGGCTCTTTCTCCGTACTGCAGAATTTCTCTGGCAAGAGGGTCATACAGCCCACGCAACAAAAGAGGAAGCAATTGAGGAGGCAGAGCGCATGGTCAACATATATGCAGAATTCGCCGAAAAATATATGGCTATACCTGTTCATATCGGCTTGAAAAGTGAAGCTGAAAGATTTGCCGGTGCCATTGAGACCTATTGTATTGAGGCGTTAATGCAGGATGGAAAAGCATTGCAGGCCGGAACATCTCATTTTCTGGGTCAGAATTTCGCGAAGGCATTTGACGTTCAATTTACCAGTAAAGAGGGAAAACTCGAGCATGTATGGGCAACTTCATGGGGTGTATCCACTAGGCTCATGGGTGCACTGGTGATGGCACATTCAGACGACAACGGCCTTGTACTCCCTCCCAGATTGGCCCCGATACAGGTTGTTATCGTACCAATTTACAAAGGAAAAGATCAACTTGAAGGAATCAGCGAAACAGCAGACAGAATCAGAAAAAATCTTGAGGAGAAAGGAATATCCGTTAAATATGATAACCGGGATACCCATAAACCAGGATGGAAATTTGCCGAATATGAACTCAAGGGTGTTCCTGTCAGACTGGCCATTGGACCAAGAGATATTGAAAACAATACAATTGAACTGGCCCGAAGGGATACACTTGAAAAAACGGTAATGACACAGGATCATATTGAGGAACACATTCAAAATCTTCTGGAAGAGATTCAAAAGAATATATATAGCAAGGCACTGGATTTCAGAACAGCCAATACGCATACCGCGGATAACTGGGAAGAGTTTGTTGAGATCATCGAGAAAAAAGGAGGTTTTGTTTATGCACACTGGGATGGAACAGCTGAAACCGAAGAGAAGATCAAGGAGCTGACCAAGGCTACGATCAGGCTGATCCCATTGAATAACAGTAATGAGACCGGCACTTGTATATACTCTGGTAAGCCATCCCGGAGAAGGGCAATGTTTGCCCGGGCTTATTGACAACACATATCACCAATCGGTTTGGTTTCGCAAGGAAAGTATTTATTCTGACGAAAAATCTTAACTTTCGGATATGATGACCGAAAGATTTATTTCGTTTCTTGAACAAAACAACCTCTGCTCAAAATTGCAGAGGGTCATACTGGCAGTCAGTGGCGGTATCGATTCAGTCGTAATGACTGATCTTTTCTCCAGGGCCGGGTATGACTGTATAATTCTGCATTGTAATTTTGAACTTCGGGGAGGGGAATCTGATGGCGACGAAGCTTTTGTCAGGTCACTTGCTGCACGGTATGACCTTCCTGTTTTTGTAAAAAAATTCCCCACTGAGGAGTATGCGAAAGAAAAGGGAATCTCAATTCAGATGGCAGCACGTGCACTGAGATATGCATGGTTTGATGAGTTCTCCGGTCATCAATTCGATGGGGTGATTGCAACGGCACACAACCTGAATGATTCTGTAGAAACGGTTCTGATGAATCTTTCCAGGGGAACTGGTATAAAAGGAATAACTGGAATACCTCTTGTCAACGGGAACTATATCCGACCGCTGCTTTTTGCTTCAAGGATGGAAATAATGGATTATGGAAGGGCATGTAAACTCCAGTACAGGGAGGATTCGTCAAATGCCAGCAAAAAATACCGTAGAAACAAAATAAGACACGATCTGATACCGCTATTCGAAGAGATCAATCCCTCTTTCATCGGTACCATGGGACAAAATATCAGGCGGTTCAATGAGTCGCATTCCATATACCGTGATCAGGTTGATAAGATGCGAGAAAAGATTTTCGATATCAAGGATACGCACATTGAAATATCAATTGATTCCATCAGACAACTACAGCCGCGGAAATCCTGGCTGTATGAACTGTTTTCGGAATTCGGTTTTTCAATGGATCAGTGTCTGAACATTGAAAACATACTTTATTCTGATTCCGGAAAACAGTTTATCTCACCAACGCACAGGCTTTTCAGGGATCGTGAATATTTCATGGTATTCAAAGTAGAAGAGTCGGCATTTGACCGTTACTATATCGACTCCCCACGAAGCAGGGCATCCCTCCCCTTCTCCATGGATATTGAAGTGATGGACCGGTCTGAACTCAAGGATTTTTACGGATCGCAGAAGATAGCATATCTTGACCTTCAGCTGCTCGATTTTCCATTGATACTGCGTAAGTGGCAGCATGGTGATTATTTCTTTCCGCTGGGTATGGAACAGATGAAAAAGGTAAGTGATTTTTACATAGATAATAAGATACCGGTAC
>CAYOVC010000347.1:0-3149 GCA_964407305.1 uncultured Bacteroidaceae bacterium
GGTGAGCCTCATCCCGGCGTCTGATATATTCTCTGTTCTTACATCAACATGGTACGCTTTTTCCAGCACCCGCAGTATCTCTTCGACGCTTTCATCAACAAATTTAAAATCGCGTGTTTTCCATGCCAGGTAGTTCAGATCCTCCATTTTTGAGACCATAAGATTTCTATTTGCTTTACAAAGCTGTCCGGCTTCCAGGGTTGTGGTTTGATCTGCCTCTTTCAGGTCGACCTTCACGGAACCTGATTCCACAAAAACCTCGACGGAACTGTCTCCCTCTTCCCGTACATTGAATGAGGTACCGAGAACCGTTAAGGTTACCTTCCCTGCATTTACAAGGAAAGGACGATTATGGTCCGCCGCTACATCAAAATACCCTTCACCTTTCAGGGTAACTTCACGTTGCTGCTCCACTGCATCGTTGTATTGCAGTTGGGCCCCCTCATTCATGAACACACGGCTTCCGTCGGGCAGACTCACTATGCGCGTTCCTTCAGGTGAGCGATAGGTATAAAGTCCCTCTTCACCTCCCGGCCGGGTCAGTGTATAGTAGATAGCAGGGACCCCGATTGCCAGGATCAGAAGTGCAATAGCGGCAAGACGAAGGAGATGAGCAGAAGATATCTCTCTTTTTACGGGCTGTTGTTTCTCTACCAGACCCTCATTTTCAATTCTCCTGTTCAGTAAATCCCAGGCTTTACCGGTATCCCTGTATTTTTCCGCCGGATTGGAGTTAAAATGATCCCAGGTATTTTTCATCAGTTGAAACTCTTTTTTCAATTGTTGATCCTTATCTGCTTTTGACAGAAAGTTGCCGGCCTGTTTATCATCCATCTCCCCGGCTAACATGCTGGCCATCTCTTCCCAATATCTCTTTTTCCTTTCCATGATCAGACATTATTTCTGAATTCGCCAAGTGAAATTCGCAGTGCCCTGAGCGCTTTACCCATGTTGGACTCCACTGTTTTAACCGAAACAGATAATTTTTCGGCGATCTCCCTGTACTTTAATCCTTCAAACCTGCTCAGGTGAAAAATCTCCCTGGTTCTTGCAGGAAGACCCTGCAGGGCAAAAACGAGTGCTGCATCGAGTTCCCTTGCATCCAACTCCTCTGAAGGATACTCATCAGCTTCCAGGTTTTTGCCTGTCCACTCCTCATCGAGTAAAAGTTCCCGTTTTGTCCTCCTGAAATGCATCATTGAATGATTATAGACAGATCTGTAGAGGTAGCCCTGCCACCCATGGATAATATTCAGATCCTCTTTGTTTTTCCATATATTAAAAAACACATCCTGAACGATCTCTTCGGCCACTTCACTCTGCTTTACAAGGCTTTCGGCGTAACTGCACATACCGGGATAATACTGGTGAAAAAGCTCCTCGAAGACTTTAACATCACCCTTTCGTATTTTTTTTAACTGGCGTATTTCCCGACTCTTCATTGATTGTGTACCTGATAATTTGTACTGCCTGAAAAAGTGCACAGGGATATCAAATGTACGGTTTTTCAGGCAGTATCAGAGCGACGCTTCATTGTTTGTCCGAAGCTTAAGGTTTTGCAGCACGTTATTTCTCATTTCTGAGGAATTTCCGGTTCAGTTTTCTGATGGCAGACTCGATGCTCTGATCGGGTTCGATGATATTGTATTCACCCCAAAAATCCTGATCAAAGAAAACATAAACCAACTCATCAAGGACCTGCGAACGCTTGTATCTTTCCTTGTATGCGAATCTTTCTGCAGGCTTGTCATTCCGTTCGGTGATTGCGATTTCAGACATGGTTACATAGGAGGTCTTGAATAGTTTCCTGTCCCATTTGACATCGAATTTCACCTCTGCACGTGCATAGTTAAAAAACCACTTTGAGTTGTCCCCAATGGTATATTTTGTCTTATAAACAGCACGTTTCGGTACAACATTCATTCCCAAAGGTTTCTTACGAATGAACAAACTTGCCAGTTCCATCTCATCCTGGTTTTCCATATTCAGTTCAAATTCAGCCTCTGTAATAGCAACTTTATCCATATCAATAAAAAGTTTTCCTTTGTATAATGGGGCCGTTACATGGGGGCGTTGATTGAAGGTAACAACATAGTGCAACCTGTCGTTGATCGATATCACGCTTGTAATGTGAAAGTGGTAGACTTTTTCGTATTGATCGGTAAGGAGGATATATGGGTTTTTAACAATGTCGAGAAGCAACGTGGTAACAGGTCCTCCCTGAACCTTAAAAAGGATTGTATCCATCTTCTCCACATCTGCACTCTTTCTTCCCTGCACCAACCTGGCCTGGTCATACCTGAAGTTGTTGTCATAGGGTGATTTGTAGATGTCAATCACCGCCTCTGCAATCGATACATAATTTCTTCTTTTCAGGATGGTTTCCCTGTAGAAGGCAGTCATCATCATATCCTCGGTACTGTAATTGTTGCGGATATTTTTCATGACCTCATCGATCAGTCCCTCCGCATCTTCTGCCCTGATGGTTACCTCCTGCAGGTTTACAGATGTAGGCTCCAGCGCGATATCGTAGTTTTCCATGTTTCTTAACCGCTGTACCGGCTCTCTTTTGTTTTTATAACCCACATAGGATATTTTGATGTGATCGAGCAGTAATTTTTTCGGAGTTTTTAGGGTAAAATTACCGTCGATGTTTGTAACTGTAGCAATGTTAACCCCTTCCGCTTCAATGGTTGCGAATGGCAGCGGCATGTTGTCAGTGGCATCAATCACCTTACCTGTGTACACGTTAAAATTGATGGTATCTGTTACATCGTCGTCACTTGGGTAAGTGTTGGTGACCCCGGCTTGTGTTTCTGCTGACAGCAGAAACACAAGCATAACCATAAAATACTTCATTGTTTTCATCATGCAATTTATTTAATTTCAAACTCTATTTAATTTCTCAAAAAATTTCAATTAGAACGCTTCATTTTTGGAGATGCCTGACAAAAAAAGCATGCTCCGGGTGTTAAATATTCATAACGAACCCTATTGATTAGATGCACGAACTGTAAAATACCCTGTCTCTTCATCCATTTTTTTTCAACTTTACGGCCTGTTTTTTGTTAAAGAGGTTATAATTTATTTGATAATATGAACCCCTCATCATTGAGGCAAGATTATAACGGAGCAAAGACAAAAGGACA
>CAYOVC010000348.1:0-3123 GCA_964407305.1 uncultured Bacteroidaceae bacterium
CCATTGACTTCGATGCCAGTACAGGGATCGACGGTAATTCATTTCTCTACAGGTGGACCAAAACAAAACGATCGGGTGATGCCTCCACCCTGCTTCGCTATCAGTTTAATGAAAATAATTCGGAGTGTATAATCCGGCCGTCTTCAGGCAATATCAACCTGATCGAAAACAGCGATATGATCGGATTGTGGGTCTGGGGCGATCTGAGCCATAACAGCATCTTTGTTAATTTTGACAACGGATCTGATGCAGAGTTAGCTGTTATCGATTTTGCGGGATGGAACTTCTGCACTGCGGAATTACCAGACGGTGTGTCTGGAGTTGAAAGCATTAAAATTACCGGCTCTTCCAGCGGAACAGCAGGTGGAGATATATACCTGGACGCCTTGACTCAGAAAGATCTCACGGGTATAGCTGCTATAAACGATCCTGGCAGTCTCATTGTATACCCTAATCCGCTAACCGGGAACATGATTTGGCTAAAAAACAGCGGTATTCACAACACCAAATATCAGATTTTTAATATCAGAGGCACCATATTACAGGAAGGTACCCTTGCTGGTTCAACATCCTTCATCAGGCTCTCAGATCCTGTAGGAAATGAAACTTCCTTTATATTGAAATTAATCAGTGAAAAAGAGATAAATGCCATACACATTTTCAATGTTCAATGACCAACAATACTAATTAACTTATACGTATGAAGAATTTAACTTTATTGTTGTTGATGTTTTTACTTCCATATGGCCTTTCGGGCCAGGAAAGGATGGTTACCGGCAAAGTAACAGACATTAACGGGGAACCGCTTATCGGGGCTACTGTGGTGGTACTTACAGCCTCAGGTGCATCGGCAACTGGTACATCCACAAATTTTGAAGGAATGTTTTCGTTCAATGTGCCTGTTGATGTAACTGAATTACTGGTATCTTATGTAGGATATGAAAGTAAAAAAATTAATATCCAGGGTAAAAACGAGATCAACATTGCTTTGGAACTTTCAGCCCTGGAACT
Source organism: uncultured Bacteroidaceae bacterium (assembly GCA_964407305.1). Taxonomy (GTDB): domain Bacteria; phylum Bacteroidota; class Bacteroidia; order Bacteroidales; genus M55B112. Next base: position 1,012 of record CAYOVC010000348.1, read on the forward strand.
GGAAGATGTTGTCGTGACCGCTCTGGGCATAAAAAGAGAGAAGAAGGCCCTTGGGTATGCTTTCTCAGATGTTGCCGGTGATGAGCTTACCACCAACCGGGATGTCAACTTCATCAATTCTATCAGTAATAAAATTGCAGGCGTGAACATATCTCAAACTGCAGGCGGAGCTGGCACCTCCTCACGAATTATGATCAGGGGGATCAAATCGCTATCCACTGAGAGTCAACCGCTTATCGTTATTGACGGGGTACCAATCGATAATTCCTCCGACGGAGCGAGCTGGTTGGGCGGATTGGATTACGGAAACAGCCTTATGGGAATTGCACCGGATGATATTGAGACCATGTCGGTACTTAAAGGACCTAACGCAGCTGCATTGTATGGATCCAGGGCCGCCAGGGGTGCAATTATTATTACAACAAAAAAAGGCACTTCGAAAGATGGTGTTTTGAGGGTGACACTCAACTCCAATATGATGTTCGACAGGGCCTACATCGTCGCGAAATACCAGAATGACTATGGTGCAGGATTCGGAGGTGCGATTCAGAAACAGGCACTCTCTCAGTCACAACAGGAAAAGTATGGTATTGATTCAGCCTATTACTATTATTCCACCGGCAGTTGGGGCCCTGCACTAGACGGCAGTATGGAGGTATTGAACTGGAACGGTAAATTCACGACACTTACTCCGCAACCTGAAAATGTGAAGGACTATTTCAACAATGGCTATACGTTGACAAATTCAGTTTCGATTGAAAAAGGATCTGAGAAATTGAACTGGCGTTTCTCTGCAGCAACAGTAAACAATGAAGGGTTGAAGCCAAACAGCAATTACGACAGAAAAAGCATCAATTACAACATGGATGCGCAGTTGAACAAGATGATTGGATTCAGTTTTAAAGGAAACTATATACGTGAGGATGCTTTCAACCGTGTAGGACAGGGAGACTCCAGAACAGGCGCCAGAACGTTCATCTGGATGCCCAGGAGTGTAAATATTCATACACTCAGAGATGACTATAAAAGCACTAACGGCTTTGAACAGAACTGGTACTTCTCCGACGATTGGCATACAAATCCATATTGGGAGGCATTTGAAAACTACAACAATGACAATAAAGACCAATTTCAGGGATTTGCAAAGCTGGATCTGAAATTCACACCCTGGCTAAAAGGATATCTAAGATCCAGCATGGATACCTATGGCTCCAAAAGATACCTCAGGATTGCCAACAATGCACTAAGAGCCAATGGTGAAGGCTCATACACTGAAAGATGGGTCAATTACAGGGCACTTAATCACGATTTCCTGCTAACAGCCAACAAATCATTCTCCAATGGAATTGAAATGAATCTGAATGCAGGAGGGGCATATGAAACCTATAATGTCGATTATCAGTCAACAACGATCAATGGTCTGGCGGTTCCAAACTTTTTCTCGCTAAACAATCCAAAGTATCCGGCACAAACGTCTGTAGGAACAAGCAAAAGACAGAAAGTTATCCAGGCCCTGTATGGTTCAGCCAATATCAGTTATAAATCATGGTTCTTTATTGAACTTACAGCGCGGAATGACTGGTCATCCTCGCTACCCGTGGGTGAGAATTCATACTTTTATCCCTCTCTCAACACAAGCTTCATCTTTACAGATGCATTTGGTCTGGAAAACAGAATACTGAGCTTCGGTAAAGTCAGGTTCTCGGTTGCTTCTGTAGGAAATGACTCTGAACCACACATGCTTTCCAGTGAGTTCATCAATCAATCCTATGGAACCATCCCGGCAGTGTATCTCAGGAACAGGGCAACAGATCCATTGCTTGGACCTGAGCAGAACAGATCATGGGAAGTGGGAGCCGACCTTCGGTTTTTTATGAACAGGTTGAGTTTTGATATGACCTATTATGATGAAGTGACTTTTAACCAGATCCTCACCGCGGAAATATCCAAAACATCAGGTTTTGCAAGTATTCTTACCAATGGTGGTGCCATCTCCAACAAGGGTATTGAAATACAATCAACGATATCACCTGTTAGAACCAATCATTTTGACTGGACCATGAATCTGAATTTCGCAAAAAACAGTAATGAGGTTATGTACCTAAAGGAAGG
>CAYOVC010000349.1:0-3088 GCA_964407305.1 uncultured Bacteroidaceae bacterium
ACTGTGATTCGAATTTCTTTTTTACGACCTGGGGTGTTCTGCCCATATGTCCGTAGGCGGCTGTTTCGAGATATATCGGATTTCTGAGCTTAAGGAAATTATTGATTGCCGCAGGCCTGAAGTCATATACATCTACATCGCTTATTTTTTCAGAAATTTCATAGTCATTCAGCTTGACTTTTGATGTTCCGAAAGTATTCAGGTAGATGCCCACAGGTTTTGCAACGCCGATGGCATAGGAGAGCTGTAGCAGGATTTCGTCTGCAACACCGGCTGCAACGAGGTTTTTCGCAACATGGCGAGCGGCATATGCTGCAGAACGGTCAACTTTTGAGGGGTCTTTGCCTGAGAATGCGCCGCCACCGTGGGCTCCCTTTCCACCATAGGTATCGACTATGATCTTTCGTCCGGTCAGCCCGGTATCACCATGCGGTCCGCCGATAACAAATTTACCGGTGGGATTTACATGTAGAATGAAATCATCGTCGAACAGGTTACGGATTCTTTCAGGAAGCATCTCTTTCACCCTGGGTATCAGGATTTCCCTGACATCGGTTTTGATTTTGGACAACATGCGGTCATCATCGTTGTCGAACTCATCATGTTGCGTTGAAACAACGATTGTATGGACCCTTACCGGCTCATTACTATCGCTATATTCAATTGTAACCTGCGATTTGGAATCGGGGCGCAAATAGGTCATTACTTTTTGCTCCCTCCTGATCTCAGCCAGGACCTCAAGGAGTTTGTGGCTAAGGTCGAGTGCCAGCGGCATGTAATTGTCTGTTTCATTTGTGGCGTATCCGAACATCATCCCCTGGTCACCAGCCCCTTGTTCCATGGGGTCGGACCTTACAACACCGCGGTTGATATCTGGCGACTGCTCATGGATAATGGACATGATACCACAGCTGTTGTATTCGAACTGGTAATCACTTTTTGTATAGCCAATTTTACGGATTACCTCCCTGGCCACTTTCTGAACATCAATATAGGTGTTTGTATGCACCTCGCCGGCCAGCACCACCTGTCCGGTCGTTACCAATGTTTCACAGGCAACTTTTGATTCATGGTCAAATGCAAGAAATTCGTCAAGCAGGGCGTCAGAAATCTGATCGGCTACTTTATCGGGATGACCCTCTGAAACCGATTCTGAAGTAAACAGATAAGGCATTATATTATGTTATTAGTTACAATCCGGTGTATTCATCATCCTTCTTTCAGCCTTTGCATAGAAGGGTTCTTCAGTGACTTTGTTATAGGCTTCGCATGCATCGGCATACCTGACTGTGTTCTGATAGGCAAAGCCAAGTTCATAATAGAGTGCCGAAAGCATCACCGGATCTGTTTCAACAGTTACTCCCTTTTCTGCATACTCAATGGCTTTATCATATTCCACCATTTTGTTGTAGGCCAGAGCGGCCTGCCAGTATGCGTAAGAGTTATTTTCATTCGCTTCAATTGCCTCATCACAAATGTCGAGCAGAAAAGTATAATCGGCCTCTTCCGGATCAATCATCATGAGCTCTTCTTCGATCAGGGCACGATAGTGGCTGTTAATTGCAGCATTAATACTATTAATTACCTCTTCATCTTCCTCTTCAGCAGCTTTATCTTTTGCAATGGAAAACTCATCCAGCATTTTTTCGATGTTGTTCATTTCTTTGTAGACCAATCCTTTTCCCTGGTGTGCTTTATACATAGCCGGATTCATCTCCAGTGCTTTATCGAATATGGCAAGTGCATCGTCATAGTTACCCTGTGCGCGCTGAACATTTCCCTCTCTCAGGTAAAGCGAAGGAAGGTATTTTTTTGCATTTTCAGCGAATTCAGGTTTTGTATCAAACTCTTCAGAAAAGGCAACAGTACTTTCCAGGGCTGGAAGGGCCTGGTCAAATTGTTTTCTTTTCATCAGCGTTATCGCTTGCCGGTAGTAAGTTCCAACAATCTGCTCCTGGGCCTGCGCTTTCATGTCGTCGGCCTCCTCTCCTACCACATCACAAAGTTCAAGGCAGGCATTAAACCGTGACAGAGCAGTTTCGTATGATTGTCCATTCAAGCTCTCAACACCGGCATTGAATTCGTTGATCACATCTGTTAAGGTCTGTGCAAATAAAGATCCTGTTGCAAGAATCAGTGCTGTTGCTATTGTTAGTACTCTTTTTCTCATTGTTGTAAATCTTCTTTTAAGCAATTAATAGTAAGTAACTTATCATAATTTTATTTACTCATGGTCCTTGAAGCCTCACATAGCACTGTTTTAAAACTACATGCTAAAAACAAACAATATTTTTTTAACTCGACAAATATATAAATATTAATATAGCTAAACAAATACGGTGCCAAATGGTTTGGTGTATTATAAAATCCTGATAAAGAATAATATAGGGCGGAATAATATGTGGTATTGGGTTGATTCCGTTTGGCCTTTAATAATTGGTAGTGGTTGTTGACCACAAAAGCTGTAGGTGCTGTCTCAGATGAAGGCAAACCGGCTATTGACCCTTCCGGTTTTGTGTGATCTCATGAAAAACCTCTTCAAGATTTTTTTCTCTGAGGCTCATTGAAAGGACGGTAAGGTTATTATCAACGGCAAATCCAAACACCGCTGATCTGATATCTGCATCCTCTTTTGCTGCAAGCAGGTACCTGTTTCCCGGCAGCTCAATTACCTCGCCAATGCTTTCAAGTTCTTTCCATCTGTTGCCCGGTATATGTGTTTGCAGTTCAACCTGGATGGTCTGTCCGGCAAGTTGCTTCCTGCTGAGCATACCTGCAGCTTCGTCTGCCCGGATCTCACCGTGGTCGATAATAATAACCCTGTCGCATATGGCTTCTACCTCCTGCATAATATGGGTTGAAAGTATAACCGTTTTCTTTTTACCCATGGTGGAGATCAGGTTTCTTATCTCAATAATCTGGTTCGGATCGAGTCCAGAGGTGGGCTCATCCAGTATCAGCACATCCGGATCGTGAATTAATGCCTGACTAAGTCCAACTCTCTGCTTGTATCCTTTGGATAGTTTTTCAATTTTTTTATGCTGTTCGTTGGTAAGCCCCACCTTTTCAATGATCTCATCCACTCGTT
>CAYOVC010000350.1:0-1801 GCA_964407305.1 uncultured Bacteroidaceae bacterium
GGGGTGTAGGGTTTAGGCTGTAGGCTGTGGGCTGTAGGCTGTAGGCTGTAGGCTGTAGGCTGTAGGCTGTAGACTGTAGGTTGTGGGCTGTAGGCTGTAGGCTGTAGGCTGTAGGCTATAGGCTGTAGGTTGTGGGCGTCAGAATATTGAATGTTGGATGCGAACTTTGAACTGTAAGCTGTGGATTCCGGAAAATGAACTTTATACTTAAGCCTATATCCTCGGGACTATATACTATCGATTATCGAATAAGAAGAATGAACTATGAAAAATGAACTTTATACTACAGCCTATAGCCTTCAGTCTATAGCCTAATCGTAACAGATTATAATTCAATAGATAATGAACAACCTAAAAGATTTTCCAGAGAAGTCAGAGCTGTTAAAATGGTACGAGCTGCAGCCTGCAACTGCAGCTGCGGCTGCATCCCGCAAGGTCAATAACCACATTCATTCCCCCTTCTCCTTCAGTGCGTTCAAAGACATACCCCATGCGGTGTCGCTGGCGGTAGAGGAAGGGATTAGCGTGCTGGGGATCAACGACTTTTTTGTGCGCGACGGGTACGGGGAGTTTGCGGAGGAGTGCCAAAAACAGAAGGTTTTTCCGTTGTTTAATATTGAGTTTATCGCGCTCAGCAAGGCCGACCAGGCGAACGGTGTCAGGGTAAACGACCCGAACAACCCCGGCAGGACCTACCTGAGTGGCAAGGGACTGAATTTCCCCGCAACGATTAGCGATCAGAATGCGGCGAAACTTCAAGGGCTCATCCGGGAGAGCCAGCAGCAGGTCGCAGAGATGATCGACAAGCTCAATGCGCATATCACCGATACAGGGTATGAGATGAAACTTTCGATGCAGGAGATCACCGGACGGTTTGCGAAAAAACTGGTGCGTGAGCGCCACATCGCCACGGCACTGAGGGTGCTGGCCATCGAAACCTTCCCTACAGAGGTGGAACAGATCGCCTTCTTCACCAGTCTATACGGCGGTCAGCGCCCCGAAAGCAGTCCGCAAGATGCAGCGGCCTTCGAGAACGAGATCAGGGGAAAGCTGCTCAAGACCGGCGGTGCTGCGTTCGTACCGGAAGATGAAAAAGCATTCCTCGAGGTGGCGGAGATCAGGGATATCATCCTCGACATGGGCGGAATACCAACCTATCCCCTGCTGCTGGATGACAAAAACGGAAACTACACCGATTTCGAAGCACCCAAAGAGCAGCTGCTCGAAACATTGCGCGCAAGAAAAATCTTCTCCATCGAAATGATCCCCAACAGGAACAGCATCGGACACCTGGAAAATTACGTGGATTATTTTTATGACAATGGCTTTGTCGTATCTTTCGGTACGGAGCACAACACCCCGGAGTTGTCGGAGCTGACAGTGAAATGCCGTGGTGGTGTTGCACTGAACGAAAAACTGAAATCGATCGGCTACAACGGTGCAGCGGTCGTGGCCGCACACCAATACCTGCACGCCAAAGGGGAAAAAGGGTATGTAGACGGCGATGGCCTGTCCGATATGGAATACAGGAGCAATTACGAACAGCTCGGAAAAGCTGTGATCAGCTACTACCTGGAAGGACAGGAAAAAAAGTAAAGAATATGGCACCAGAAAAAATCAATACCAGCGAACTGATTCCGGCCGTGAGGGCCATCCTCTCAGGCGATACACTCATCAGTTGCACACTCATCCATACCGGCAACCTGCCGGAAGGAGCCGAAAAGGCACTGCCAAAGCTGGAGGGTCTTTATGACTTGAAGGGCGAGACTGTAGAAGAGATCGTGCAGAATCTGAAGCAAAA
>CAYOVC010000350.1:1901-3008 GCA_964407305.1 uncultured Bacteroidaceae bacterium
CCCTTGTACCTCCATATTCCCGGCACCGGCATCATCTGCTGTGCTGCGACCCGGTACGAAGCAGGGATCCTTCACTCGAACGTGCTGAAGATCGCGAACGGTCAATCACCCGACAAAGTTGTTGGTCCGCCCGCCACCGGTCGCGTAAAAAACAGGATCGCCATCGTCACCGGCGCCGCACAGGGATTCGGAAAGGGGATCGCGGAGGAGCTCTTCAGGGAGGGTGCCAACATCGTTATTGCCGACCTGAACGAAGAGGCCGGGAAGGCGCTGGAGATCGGGCTGAACAAAAACGAATCAGCCAACAGGGCGCTGTTCCTGCAGGCGAACGTTGCCGATCCTGCATCGGCGCAGAACATGGTAGCGCAGACAGTAACAGCGTTTGGCGGACTCGATATCATGATTAGCAATGCAGGGATTCTGAGGGCCGGCGGACTCGATGAGATGGAGCCGGATACATTTGAATTGATGACAAAGGTGAACTATATCGGTTATTTTCTCTGTGCAAAATATGCCGCGGAGGTAATGAAGGTGCAGACCGCGCACAAAATGGATTTGTACAACGATATCATCCAGATCAACTCAAAATCGGGACTCAAGGGGAGCAAGAAGAATTTCGCCTATGCAGGCGGTAAGTTCGGAGGAATAGGGCTCACACAGTCATTCGCCCTCGAGCTGATGCCCGACCGCATCAAGGTCAACTCAGTCTGTCCGGGGAACTTTTTCGACGGACCGCTCTGGTCGGACCCCAAAACCGGACTCTTTGTGCAGTACCTGGAAGCCGGAAAGGTGCCGGGCGCTAAAACAGTCGACGATGTGAAACACTTTTACGAAGCACAGGTCCCTGCCGGACGTGGCTGCGAGGTGAAGGACGTAACACGCGCCATCCTCTACGCCATCGAACAGGAGTATGAAACCGGTCAGGCCATACCCGTCACCGGCGGACAGGAAATGTTAAAGTAAAAAATAATAATAAAATCAGTGCGTGAAATTAAATCTTCAGCAGCAATGCCCGCCCCGTGCTAAAACGGGGGCTTGCGACAACATGCGCCGCAGCTGATGAAGATTTAATGAGCACACCAAATAATTGAAACCTATGTTAACAAA
>CAYOVC010000351.1:0-3003 GCA_964407305.1 uncultured Bacteroidaceae bacterium
ATGTCTGTACAAAAAATATTCTATATTTGTACTGTATGGCAAAACCAAAAAAGCTGATAGAGACCGATGAACTGGTTCGCAATGCCAAGCTGAAACGGTTCGGTGCAGGCGGGGTGGCAAAGATCATGATGAACCTGCTGCGGATCAACAAACTCAACAAACTATTCGAGGAGCTGAGCGACCGGCAGGGGATCGGTTTTATCGACGGACTCATCGAAAAGCTGGAACTCGATTATGAGGTGCGCGAAGATGAGCTGAAGCGGCTCCCGGCAACAGGACCCTTCATTACCGTCTCCAACCACCCTTTCGGGGGGATCGACGGATTGCTGCTGGTGAAGGTCATCTCGGAGGCGCGGACAGACATCAGGATCATGGCCAACTTCATGATGCAGCGGATCGAACCGGTCAGCGAATTTATCCTGCCTGTGAACCCTTTTGAGAAAAGAAAGGACCGGGCATCGAGCCTCGCCGGGATCAAAATGGCGATCCAGCATGTAAACGACGGTGGCGTGCTCGGACTCTTTCCCTCCGGGGAGGTATCGAGCTACAACCAGGATAATTTCGGGAAGACCGACCGCCAGTGGCAGTCATCGGCTATTAAAATGATCAAGAATGCCGGCGTGCCGGTGGTACCGGTCTATTTTGAGGGCACCAACTCCAGGATCTTTCATATCCTCGGACTGATCCATCCGTCGCTGCGCACCGTGAAACTGCCGTCGGAGATGTTCAATAAGCGCAACAAAAGGATCAGGATCAGGATCGGTAACCCGATCACCGTGAAGGATCAGAACGAGTTCACCGACATCGCCAGGTATGGGCGGTTCCTGCGGGCGAAGACCTATTCGCTGGGATCGGCCCTGGAGGTGAAGCGGTTTTTCCTGCCGCGGTTCAAGCGCGTTCAGAAGGAAGAGGAGATCGCGCCACCGGTTCCGAAAGAACTGATCATCAAAGAGATTGAATACCTGAAGACAGAGGAGGAAGATTACCTGCTCTTCGCCAACGACAATTATGAGATCTACTGCACCCCCTCCACGCGGATCCCGCATATCATGAACGAGATCGGACGGCTCAGGGAGATCACCTTCAGGGGGGTTGGCGAGGGCACGAACCGGTCGATGGACCTCGATGAATACGACCTTTACTACCACCAGCTCTTTGTGTGGGATTCCGCAGCGAAGAAGATCGTGGGTGCCTACCGGGTCGGGATCGGTGACGATATCCTGCAACGGTTCGGGATCAGGGGCTTCTATGTGCACAGCCTCTTCAGGATGCAACGCGGATTTAAAAAGATCCTGCGCCAATCGATGGAGCTGGGCAGATCGTTTATCGTGGAGGAGTACCAACGAAAACCACTTCCGCTGTTCCTGTTGTGGAAGGGGATCCTCTATTTTCTTATTAAGAACTCGGAGTACAGGTACCTGATCGGACCGGTGAGTATCAGCAACCGTTTTTCCGACTTCTCCAAGTCGATGATCATCACCTACATTAAGAAAAACTATTACGACAGGAAGCTGTCACGGTATATCCGGCCGAGAAAAAAGTACATCGTTCCCGGCTACAACATCGATGAGGAGATTATTCTGGAGAGTGCCGACAACCTGCAGAAATTCGACAGGTTTATCGACGATGTGGAGACCTCCGGGTATAAGATGCCGATTCTGCTGAAGCGCTATTTGAAGCTGAACGGACGGATCATCAGTTTTAATGTCGACCCGAAGTTCAATAACGCGCTCGACGGACTGTTGGTGCTGGACCTGTTCGATGTACCGCTGGAGACCATCGCCTCACTCTCGAAAGAGCTGAACGACAAGACGATCATGGAACGGTTTGAGGTGGGGAATGTTATAAAAGGACATTTTTAGGGTGCCGCCTCCCGCATAGACCCTGAAATTGTATTTATAAGTTAATGATACCCGGGCTTCAGACAGCAGCTTTCGCCTTCCACATAGACCCTGAAATTGTATTTCTGAAGTTAATGATGCCCGGGCTTCAGACAACGGCTTTCGCCTCCCGCATTACTCTCATGAGATTCCCGCTCCAGATTTTCTTAATATCCCGGGCCGAATATCCTCGTCGCACCAGCTCCAGGGTGATATTCCCCAGCTCCGACACATCGATGCAGCCCTCTACCCCACCGCCACCGTCAAAATCGGTACCGATCCCCACATGGTCGATCCCGGCCACCTCAACGATATGGTCGATATGATCCACCACATCGGCCACCGTTGCCAGCTTCGGCGGAAAGTCGCGATCCACCTGGTACCAATCAGAAAGGAACAACTGCCGCCTCTCATCATCGAGTTCATAATAATTGCCATGCTTCTCGCGCACCGCATTCCGGGCCGAATCACGCGCCGGGAAGGGCTCCGGCGTTTTCACGTACGCACTCAGGATACACATCTGTATCACGCCCCCATTCTCCTTCAGCTTACGCAGCATATCGTCGTCGAGGTTTCTCGGGTGATCGCACAGCGCGCGGGCGCAGGAGTGTGAGGCGATGACCGGGGCGCTGCTCAGCGCAATGACGTCATAGAAGGTCTGGTCAGAGGCGTGCGACAGATCGATCATCATGCCGAGTTCGTTCATCCGTTGCACCACCTGTTCGCCGAATGACGATAGTCCGCCATGCTCGATCGTATCGGTTGACGAATCGCAGATATCATTGTTAAAGGAGTGGCAGAGGGTGATGTATTCTATCCCGGCGTTATGGAACGAGTCGACCAGTGCCAGGTCGGTGCCGATGGGATACCCGTTCTCTAGTCCGAGGAAAATGGCATGCTTATCCTGCTTTACGATGCTCTTGAGATCTGCAGGGCTCGTTGCGATCTGCAGGTCATCCGGGTAACGGTTCACCTCCGCGTAGATGGAGTCGATGATCATGTTTGCCTCGGCAAGGGCCTGAACGTTTCCCTCTTCGTCGCGACTTTTCTGTCCGATGAAGACGGCAAAGAAGACCCCGTCGAGTTCTCCTTCCTTCATGCGGGGGATGTCCAGCTTATAGCG
>CAYOVC010000352.1:0-2986 GCA_964407305.1 uncultured Bacteroidaceae bacterium
ATAGCGTGAAAAGAATTGCTGTACTTGACAGGACAAAAGAGCCGGGAGCAAATGGGGAGCCGCTATACCTGGATGTAAAGGATCTGTTCTACGGAGAAGAGAATTCACCGTTGGTGGTGGGAGGTCGTTATGGTCTCTCCTCAAAGGATACGACACCTGCTATGATACAGTCGGTATACGAGAACCTGAAAATGAAGGAACCGAAGAACAGGTTCACTGTCGGGATCGTAGATGATGTGACTTATCTGTCACTTCCCCTGCTGCCTGAAATCTCAGTGGTAAAAGAGGGCACCTTCGAAGGTAAATTCTACGGTCTGGGCTCGGACGGAACAGTTGGGGCCAATAAAAACTCCATCATGATTATTGGCGAGTCGACCGATAAATACTGCCAGGCATATTTTGCTTACGATTCAAAAAAATCAGGTGGTATAACCACGTCACACCTTCGGTTTGGTGAAAAGAAGATCAAGGCCCCTTACCTGGTTGGAACCCCCGACTTTGTTGCATGTCATGTACCTTCGTACCTGAACAAGTATGATATGCTAAAAGGACTGAAAGATGGAGGGACCTTCCTGCTTAACTCCATATGGGATGAGGAGGAGACGATGAACCACCTTCCCGACCATATGAAAAAGTACATGGCCGGGCATAAGATCAAATTTTACATCATCAATGCAACAAAGCTTGCACAGGAGATCGGTTTGGGGAACCGTACAAACACCATCATGCAGTCGGCTTTCTTCAAAATAGCCAATATCATACCCTACGACCAGGCAGTTGAGGAGATGCGCAAGTTCATTATTAAGAGCTTCGGAAAAAAAGGAGAAGAGATTGTGAAAATGAACTTTGCTGCTGTTGAAAAGGGTGGCGATGTCATTGAGGTAAAGGTACCGGCCGAATGGGCAGACCTTGAAATTGAAAAAGTAAAGGATGACTCCGATAAACCCGAATTTATCAGGGATGTTGTTGAGCCAATCAACGCATTGAAAGGAGATGATCTTCCTGTTAGTGCATTTTTGGGCAGGGAAGACGGAACTTTTCCTGCAGGTACAACCGCCTATGAAAAGCGGGGCATTGCAGTGAACGTTCCGGAATGGATCCCGGATAACTGCATTCAGTGTAACCAGTGTGCCTATGTTTGTCCGCACGCATGTATCCGCCCCTTCCTGATGGATGACAAAGAGGTAGAGGCCCTGCCGGATGGTGTCACTACCATCGATTCAAAGGGTAAAGATGTGACAGGTTACCAGTTCAGGATCCAGGTATCTGTACTCGATTGTACCGGTTGCGGTAACTGCGAGGAGGTATGTCCTTCGAAGGAGAAGGCACTGGTTATGAAGCCACTTGAATCGCAGTTGCATGAAAATGACAACTGGAATCATATCTCTAAAAATGTAACCTACAAGGATTCCCTGGTGGATAAGAAAAAGACAGTGAAGAATAGTCAGTTCGCACAACCACTGTTTGAATTCTCCGGTGCCTGTGCAGGGTGTGGGGAAACACCATATATCAAGCTTATTACCCAGCTTTATGGCGACCAGATGTTGGTAGCCAATGCGACCGGATGTTCTTCCATCTACGGCGGATCGGCTCCGTCAACTCCCTATTGCGCCAACCATGAGGGTCATGGTCCGGCATGGGCCAACTCACTGTTCGAGGACAATGCGGAATATGGTTATGGAATGGCATTGGGGATCAATAAGACACGTGAGCGAATCGCCATGATGATGGACGAATCAAAGGATAAGGTTGCCAAAGCCACTGCTGAAGCATTCGATGCATGGCTGGCCGCTGATGATCTGGACGGATCACGTGAAGCTTCCAAAGCCCTGGTTGCCGCACTGGAAAAAGAGAAAAATGGTGTGGCGAAGGATATCCTTGCATTGAAGCAATACCTGGTAAAGAAATCAGTATGGATTTTTGGAGGTGACGGTTGGGCATATGATATCGGATACGGCGGACTCGACCATGTACTCGCTTCCGGTGAGGATGTAAATGTGTTGGTATTGGATACTGAAGTTTACTCCAATACCGGTGGTCAGGCATCGAAGTCAACCCCGGTAGGGGCTGTTGCAAAATTTGCCGCCTCGGGGAAGAAGATCAGGAAAAAAGACCTGGGTGTTATGGCAATGTCCTACGGTTATGTATATGTGGCACAGGTGGCCATGGGCGCCAGTCAGCCACAGTACCTCAAAGCGATCCGTGAAGCTGAGGCCTATAAAGGTCCCTCACTGATTATTGCCTATTCGCCCTGTATCAACCACGGATTAAGAAGCGGAATGGGTGCAACACAGGCCCAGTCAAAATTTGCAGTTGACGCGGGTTACTGGCATCTCTATCGTTATAATCCTGCCCTTGAAGATGAGGGAAAAAATCCGTTTGTGCTCGATTCTAAAGAGCCGAACTGGAGCCAGTTCCAGAACTTCCTGAAGTCAGAGGTACGTTACACCTCGCTGCAGAAAGCCTTTCCGGAAGAGGCTGCCCACCTGTTCAAGGCAGCACAGGATAATGCGAGGTGGAGGTACAACAGCTATGTGAGAATGGCCGCTATGGACTTCTCAAAAACAGAGTAGGGAAAATGTTCTAACCATGAATGGCCGTTCCGGTATTCCGGAACGGCTATTTTTTGGGTTGAAATAATTCAGATTTATTACTTTTGCTACATATTTAAGGAAGTATGGGCAGATACCTGGCAATTGATTATGGAAAAAAGCGCTGCGGCATTGCAGTGAGCGATCCCGGAAAAATGATTGCCAGCGGACTCGTGACCGTGGGATCTCATGAATTGATGCATTTTCTTGTTCATTATTTTGAAAAAGAGGATGTCGAATGTGTTGTTGTCGGAAAGCCCATGCAGACAGATAACCGGCCGAGCGAATCCTTCATTTATGTTGAACGGTTCGTGCGGTCTTTTAAAAAACGTTTTCCGGGTATGAGGGTGGAATGGGAGGATGAGCGCTATACCTCAGAAATGGCAGTGAGGGCC
>CAYOVC010000353.1:0-2958 GCA_964407305.1 uncultured Bacteroidaceae bacterium
CCACCATCCTGCAACACACACTATCAATTCGCAATTGATCTATTATTTATACTATTTGATATATATATAATAGAAACATCACAGAATTTCGATGAAATTTGACCCGTCCAGAACGAGATGAATCGAAGTAATTAAAATACTAACTGATGAAAGATAAATTAATATTTCTCCTATTTCTTTTTGTTTTCTTAAATACCAACTCAGTTTTCTCTCAGGAAGGATTCCTGGTAAAGGGTAAAGTCCTGGATGAAAATGGTGCAGCTCTTATCGGGGTCAATGTAATAGAAAAGGGAACTACAACCGGAACTATTACCGATTTTGATGGTAGTTTTGAACTTAATGTTTCAGGTCCCGGCTCAATCCTGGTTTTTACCTATATTGGCTATTTATCGGAAGAGCTAGCCGTAAATGGGCAGAAGAATATCGAGGTAAATCTGGAACCTGATTTACAGGAGTTGGATGAAGTTGTGGTTATTGGTTACGGCACTGTCAAAAAGAAAGATCTTACCGGTTCTGTAGAACTTGTAGAATCAAAAGACATTGGAAAACTCTCTTTGTATAGTGCAGAACAAGCAATTCAGGGTAAGGCTTCAGGTGTGTTCGTGGCCGCCAGCAGTGGTGCCCCGGGCTCTCCTGTTTCAGTAAGAATAAGAGGAGTTGGCACGCCAAACAATGCCGATCCGTTATATGTTGTTGATGGAATGCCTATAAAAGATGCATCTTCTGGCAAGAATGATAATCCCAGTGGGATAAACTTTTTAAGTCCCGCTGATATTGAATCCATACAAATTCTGAAAGACGCATCAGCTACTGCGATTTATGGAACAAGGGGTGCAAACGGAGTTGTGATTATTACTACAAAGCAGGGTCAATCCGGTCAGACCCGGGTAAACTTTAACGGGTATTACAGTATTCAAAACTTACCTGAATATGTCCGTCCTGATATGTTAAATGCACAACAATGGGCAACACTATATAATGAGGTCCGGGGAGAAACATACAGCCCCGATACCATACCTTTTTTACAAACTACGGATTGGCAGGACCAGGTATTCAGAACTGCTATTACGCACAACGAACAATTCAATATTTCCGGTGGGGATGAAAAGAACAAGTATTTCGTGAGTTTTAATAATTTTTCGCAGGAAGGGATTGTAAAGGAATCGAATTATAACCGCATTTCAGGCAGGGTGAATACTGAATTCCAGATCAATGATTGGCTCAAAGTAGGGGAAAAGTTTTCCATTACCAATTTTGAAAACAGGCGCCAAAAAGAACAAGGTTTGCATGCAGGGGGCGTCGTGGGAAGCCCAATAGCAGCAGCTTTGATGGCTGATCCCTCGGTTCCTCCATACAATGAGGAAGGTGAACTCTCCTATGTAGGGGAACGAACAACCGTGACCATAGCAAATCCTATTGGAATTTACCAAAGACATCATTATATATACAACAATAACAGGATCCAGGGAACAGCATTTGCAGAAATTTCTCCCATAAAAAACCTGACTTATAAGTTTAACGTGGGCATTGACCGGTCATGGGGTTTCAGGGAGGAAATATGGCCACAATATGAGATAGCATTTGACGATGCATCGGAAAATACAACCTTGTTTACAGAACACGAGGATTGGTTTAATTATTTAATTGAAAACACCTTAAATTACAGGTTTAATATTGGTGATAACCACGATTTCAACCTGCTTCTTGGCTACACGGTACAAGAAGAAAACCTGTACCGGGAAGTAGCCACTTCATTTTTGCCCTATCCTGAGAAAGACCTCCTTTATCACTCGGCCAGGGAATCAAATAGCGATATAATCGCGCAATATGGCGCCCCGGAAGAGTGGGCTTTGATGTCTTACCTCGGCAGGCTCAATTACAGTTTTAATGACAAGTATTTACTAACTGCCAGTGTTCGCAGGGATGGTTCATCAAGGTTTGGTGAAAACAGCCGCTGGGGTGTTTTCCCTTCTATGGCAATGGCCTGGAAAATTTCAGAAGAACCCTTCATGCAGAATGTTCCATCTGTTTCCATGCTAAAACTACGTGGCGGGTGGGGAGAAGTAGGAAACCAGAATATTGGCCTGTACAGGTACACCGCGAGTACAACTTACAAACCTGATCCGGGCCTGCCCGGTCCTGTTGTCTTTTATGGTACTCCCGCAGTCCCTTACCCTGCTGTTGTAATTAATGGTATTGCCAATCCGAATATAGGATGGGAATCAACGAAGACCTTTAACATTGGACTGGATATTGCCCTTTGGCAGAATCGCCTGTATTCAACCATCGATTTGTATGATAAAACAACCACCAACCTGCTTTTGTACGAACCGGTGCCTTTATGGGCTGCATCAGGCTATTTACTTGAAGAAAGCGGCCAGATAACCAATGCCGGTGAAATCAATAATAAAGGAATTGATTTTTCATTAAGCTTCAAGAACTCGATCGGAAAAATCCACTACAATATTGGTGGTAATATCTCTTACGTGAAAAATAATGTTGTAGCACTAGAAGGAGGTGCTCCCCTGACTTCAGATACGAAATTTCCCGTGAAGGTGATCGAGGGAGAACCCCTGGGAGTTTTTTGGGGATATAAAGTAGAAGGAATATTCCAATCGGAGGAAGAAGTTGAACAGCACGCGGTTCAGGAGAGTCGTACCAGTGTAGGAGATTTAAAATTCAAGGATATTAATGATGACGGGGTGATCAACAGCGAAGATCAAACAGTTTTAGGTTATGCACTACCCGATTTTACCTATGGTGTAAACGCAAGTTTGTCTTACAAAAACCTGGAATTTAGCATTTTTGCCCAGGGAGTGCAGGGAAATGATATTGCCAATATGGCACGACAGTCAATTTATCATAATTTCAGAATGACTTCAAATGTCAGTACAGATATGTTGAAATATTACGGGAGAGAGCTGGAAAATGGGGAAATAATAACAGATACGGATATAC
>CAYOVC010000354.1:0-2957 GCA_964407305.1 uncultured Bacteroidaceae bacterium
CTGCACAAACAGCCGGGTTCTTTTTGAGACCACCTGTCCGCCGAACGTCACCACCAGCTCAGGTTGAAGGGCTTTCAGCTCCTCTTCACCTGCCGAGGCAATTGCGAGTTCGGGGAGGGAGATCAAATGGCCGTTTGTGGCGGCAGATTTTTTAGAGTTGATGTATCCAGTTTCGGAGACGGCAACCTGCAGATCTGTGGTGGGATCATTGTTGGGGTTGAGGCTATTCTTTGGGTTGGGGTTATCTCTGGGGTCAGTTTCTGTGGCAGGGTCAGACCCGGGGTGCGCGACCAATGTATCGCCCCCCAGGTTTGTAATATTCTCCGCGATGATGGTTGCCTGGTAATGTTTCGTGAGGGCGATCAGCACCTCCCATACCTCGCTGCTGTAGGTCTTCATGCCGGCGATCAGCAATACCTTTTTTTGGTTGGTGAGGGCTGAAAAGAGGATGGAGGCCTCTATAGCTGAGAGATTGTTGTGGGTGGCATCCGGCGGGCTAACCTCCGGCGGACTATCTTTCGACGGGCTAACCTCTGGCGGGGCCTCTGTTAATGGAAACGCTTCTGCTATCGGCAGCAGCCGTGCAGTATCGCTGGCTGCACCGATCGTTTCATAGAGAGGTTCATTCAGCGTGATGTTGATATGTACTGGTCCGCGCGGAGATGCGAGACCGCTGCCAACCAGTTCCGAGATTTTTTTTAGCATTCTTTCTGACTCCCCGATATTGGCTGGTTCGTCGGATAAATTCAGAAATCCTTTTGCGTTGGACCGGTAGATATCCACCTGGTTGATCCGCTGGTTGCCAAACTGCGGCGGCCACTCCGGGGGGCGGTCGGCCGTGAGGACCACAAGGGGTATCTGTAGGTAGAATGCCTCGGCTATGGCGGGGGCCAGGTTGAGGGCTGCGGTGCCCGAGGTAGTGACGATCGCCACTGCTCTGCCGGTCTGCCGGGCGATCCCCAGTGCCACATAACCGGCTGACCGTTCGTCGACAATGCTGAAACAGCTGAAATCCGGGTCGCGCTGAAAGACCTGCATCAGCGGGGCATTTCTGGATCCCGGACAGATCACGGCATGGTGCACGCCGTACCTTTTCAGAAGCAGTGCAAGATCAGCAATGTGTTGTTTGAACGGCAGCTTTCTCATCCTTTGTTGCGGGGTATGAATTGATGATATTGAGCAGTGATTTCGCCTTCAGTTGGGTCTCGTCCCATTCATCTTCGGGTACACTTTCGAGCGTGATGCCGCCGCCGATATAGAGGGAGACGTAGCCGGGGGTGATCTTCATGCAGCGGAGGTTCACAAAGAGGTCGATGACCTGGTCGGACTGCACGGGACCGAGAAAACCGCTGTAATATTCACGGTCGTGCGGCTCGATTTGCTTAATAAATGTGATCGCCTCCTCCTTGGGCTGACCTGCAACGGCGGGGGTAGGGTGGAGCGCATCGAGCAGTTCCCAGGTGCGGTCGGAGATCAGGTTGTTGCTGAAGGTAAAGTCGCTGCGCAGGTGCACGATATCGCCTGCCTTTTTCACATAAGGGGAGGTAACGCGGTAGTCGCGTATATGGAACTCGCGGAGGATATCATGGATATAGCGTGTAACGTACTCTTGCTCAAGTACTTCCTTCATGGTCCAGTTGCTGCACTCCATGTTCTTTTTGGAGTACTTCCGCGTACCGGCGAGGGATACTGTCGATACGATCCCGTTGTTAAGGCGGAGGAGCGGTTCGGGGGATGCGCCCAGCCAGAAGTGGCCGTTGCTCTTGAAGAGGTAGACGAATGCGTTCGGATGTGTTTTGCAGACTTCGTGAAAGATGCTGATGGCGTGCGGGAGGTAGTTGCCGTTTATTGTTTTGATCCTCGAAAGTACAGCCTTCTGAAAGGCGCCGGTGGCGATTTTGGCCTGAATGCTTTTCACCTGGTTGAGGTACGCTTTCCTGCCTGTAACAACCGGTTCCTCTTTATCCCATGCGGGGGGATTGTTTCCCGGAAGGGATCTGATCTGACTGAGCGCCTCTTCGGTGTTGTTGTCGCCGTCGATGGTGATATCGGGTCTGACCATGATATACTTTTTTCCGTTCCTGGTATCGAACGGTGCCATGATGAAACCCTTTTTTTCTGTGATCTCATGGATGGAGCTGTATTCAATGCTCCTGGGCCCGGTCTGGATATAGGTTGTACCGTTTGTCTCTCCAGGAAGCCGGAATATAGCAAAGGTGAGGTTTTTTTCTAAGCAGAGGTTGTATATATTTTTATAGGTATCACTCATCACTCAATCACTCTGGTCCATATTCTGTCGTTGTCTCTGGTCGTTGTCTCTGGTCGATCTCTCTGGTCGATCTCTCTGGTCGATGTCCTGGTCAATCACCTTTTCGATCACTTTGATCAATGTCCTTTTCGATTGGTTTAATACTATTTGTAACACGGCTGATAGAAATAAGTTTTCCTGTTGTGTCAGTAATTTCGATGTCCCAGGTATGTTTGAAAATACCTTTATGGATGAGTTTGCCCGTGGCGGTGATTTTTCCACCTGTTACCGGGGCAATGTGCTGACTATTCACTGTTGCTCCGTAGGCTGTTTTGCCTTCATCCATGACCATTAGTTGCGATCCGGCACCGGCGATTGTTTCGGCGATCGAGAGGTAGACGCCGCCATGGACCACACCGCCCGGCTGCATGTGGTGGGGGGCAATTGCGATCTCCCCGGTGATCCGTTCGCCATCGAACTGTGTGAAGCGGATCCCGATATGGTCGACAAAGCTGTTTTTGCAGATATCGTTGAGTTCGTTGATGGTCATGGGTGTCTGTATATGATTTATTGTTGTCTGCTTCTGGTTCAATGTTGATGTCTCTAAAAAAATCCTCAATGATGAGGAGTTCACCTGCCCTGCTTGAAAAACTGTCGCAGGTTCAATGCTAACCTTACTTCAGGATGGACCAAAGTTAAAAAAATATTG
>CAYOVC010000355.1:0-2935 GCA_964407305.1 uncultured Bacteroidaceae bacterium
CAATAGCTGCGTTATGCTCGACTTCAAAACAGTCATTTACATTTAGTAAACTCCTGTTTTTCAGTCATCGCAGGCCCCCGCTAAAGCACGGGGCAGGCTTTGCTCTTAACGCTTTATTATCAAGCACGGTTATATAATTATGTTCTATCATTTACTCCCCCTATCACTCAGATCCCTCGCTTCCTGTTTTTCCCTTCGAAATCAGTGGGATTTTCGCGATAAATTTATCGCCGGTAATATCAAATACCGGCTGCCGCTCCGACAGCAGGGCATACCGCTTGCTGATATTCACGAGCCCCACCCCGGTTGAGAGCATCTGCGTCTCCCGGCTCTGCAGGTTGTTCACCACATGCAGCATCTGCTCGCTGTCAATGAACATTTCGATTGTCAGCGGCCGTTTCTTTGAAAAGGTGTTATGCTTGATCGCGTTTTCGATCAGCAGCTGCAGGGCCAGCGGCACGACATACAGCTCAGCGTCGCGTTCAGTAATGGTGCTTTTAATACTTACCTTGTCGGCAAAACGGATCTCCAGCAGGTAGATATAGGCCTTCAGGAAATCCATCTCGGTGCCGAGCGAGACGAGGTCCTTCTCCTTGTTTTCCAGCACGTAACGGTACACCTTCGACAGTTGCACCGTGAATTTCTCCGCGGTGGTGGGATCGATCCTGATCAGCGAGGTCAGTACGTTCAGGCTGTTGAACAGGAAGTGGGGGTTCACCTGTTGCTTGAGCACCTCGAACTGTGACTGCAGGTTCTCCTTCTGCAGCTTCACCAGCTGGGTGTTCGCCTCGGTAAGCTCTTTGGTTCGTTGCTGCACCGTCGTCTCCAGCGAGGCATTGATCGCCCTCAGCTCTTCGGCGTGCCTGCTCTTCTCGCGCTCGAGGCTGACCTGCATTTTGAGGTCAGATTCTTTGCGCAGGTAGTCGAGCTGACGGTCAATAAAGCGGTAGATCGAGTGCTGGTGGTAGATACACAGCAGACCGATAAACAGAATGTAGGCGAGTTTGAACGCTTGCGCCTGCGGGGTGAGCGAGAGGCTCACCTGGTAGATGCCCGGTTGAAGCCTGTAGTGGTACCCATACAGCAGTCCGAGTCCACCGATACCCAGTAAAATAATATATATCATCAGTTTCCGGTCGAGCCTGAAGGTGTAAAGCAAAATCATAAACGGGATCAGCAATATGGTGGCCGCAGCCGAGATCGCTATCGGATCGAAATTGTGGCTAAGAAAGTGGAGATGAAACAGCACAATCCCGATGTCGAGGGTCGCGCCGAAGTATCCCACCCAAGGGGCATCGTACTTTTTGAGCACCGCTCCCGTGAAAAAGATGTTCGATACCAGGTACACCGCCAGCAGCCTCAAGGCATGCATGGTCTCGGCCCGGTACCCCGATGAATATTGCACCGCCAGCAGCGTTGCCAGCAGGACGATGAAGGCCCACCTGAAGATCACCACCATCCGGGCGCCTTTCAGCCGTTCGTTGTCGAGCGATTCTTGTGAGATGTGTATGTTTTTTGCTTTCATTATGTAAAAATAGGATGTAGCAACGGGCCGACAAAATATTTGCCGGTGAATGACCGATTTTTTTGGTTCAATGCCGAAGGATGCACGTTCGGCAAACGGGACTTTGTTGGGGAACGATGGCTTATTTCTTGGCTTGATCGGGATAATAACGGATTAAAACTCCGGACAAGGGATCATCCGGCGTTTCTTCTTCTGCCGTGTCGTAGAAAACTCGTACGCGATGGAGATCTCGTGCGATCCCCCGGTAGAGCTGACCAGGTTGGAAATGGTGAAGTCGTACGAATAACCCACCCTGATCTCGTCCATCTTGTACCCGACCAAAAACGAAACGGCATCACCGCGCGGATCGGCGCCGATAATCGGCACGCCGCGGTACCAGAGTCCGAGCATTAACGGCGCCTTGTACCAGTATACGCCGATGTCGAGCTGGTTGAAAATATCCTGGTGGCGGAAGAGAAACGCGAGGGATAGCGACTCATCAATGGGGTTGAAGAGGTGACCGCGCTTCATCACCTGTGTGCCGCCGAACAGCGTGTATTTCATTGGCCACGCGAGGTTGTTGTTCCAGAGGCCGTAGTTGGGCGTTAACAGGTGGTCGACGGCAAAGCCGAACCAGTGGCGGTCGGAATAGACCAGCGCCGAGGCGGAGAAGTCCACATCGGCCTTCACCGGCTCACCCGGCTGCTCAATGCCGCTCCCGACACCCCCTGCGCTCAGCTGGTCGTTCCAGGTGAGCTTGAAATAGTCGATGCCCATCTGCGTGTAGTTGATGTGGGCGCCCGGACGTACATGCCAGAAGTTGTTGATCTTAATGTCGTAAGAATACTGCAGTCCGGCATTGGTGAGCGCCAGGTCGCCCGTTCCAGCCACGTCGCGCAGCAGCAAAATACCTACACCGCTGTTAAAATTGTCGAAGAAATGGTCGTACGAAAAGCTGTAGGTTACGTAAGCACCGGGGAGCGAGGCCCACTGGTTGCGGTAGGCGGCTGTGATGCGGTCAGACTCGGTGGCACCGGCAAAAGAGGGGGCAAGGTAGAGCGGATTGGCATAGAACTGCGTGAATTGAGGATCCTGACCGGCTGCAGATCTGACAAGTAGTACCAACAATATGACTGTAACCAGCTTCCTCACGTTCAATGTTAATTGAATATTAAAATTAGTAACTTTTTTTGAACTTAAATACAATAGTTATCAGCCGATACTCCCCTTAGACTGCTGTAAAATAGCTTGCAAGCACTTTTTGTGAAGGTCATAATACCTTGTACCCCACGAATATACAGGTATAATGAAAGCTCTTCAATGAAAGTTATGAACATGCATTTATATACAATGATCCTGAAACATCATTTTTTCCTGCTGTAATTTCAACTTTTTGTTTACAACTCCAGCTTTCTGGCTGTTGTTTTAACT
>CAYOVC010000356.1:0-2921 GCA_964407305.1 uncultured Bacteroidaceae bacterium
ATACAGACGTATAAAATCTTTAATCTAAATTAAAATAACCGACACACCTGACTCTGATTTGCATATTCATGTTCTGCAGCATATATTTGCAGCATCAATTCAAAACGGATCTATCCGTGAGAGTTATTGAGAACGGGGTAAGAGATTAGGCTCTGTGATCCCCTGGCAACCCACCGCAGTCATATGTGGCGAAGGTGCCAAAACCTAACCTGCAAAAGCAGGAAATAATAACAAATAAATGATCAGATGAGACAGTTAAGACTTTTACATTGGGACAAGGCTAATGACCCTGCAGCCTGGAACAACCTCACCATGCCGCTTTTGCCTATGTCCATGCGCATGTCGAAGCTCTTATGACCGTTTTTTATCGCAAAACAGTAATTTAGCTTCGATTCTTCCTGACAGGTGAGTTGGTTACATTCAAAAATCCAATCACAAAAATCATATTTAAAACAATTTTACAGCATCTTATGTCACATTAGATTGACAATATTATTTACATAAAAACAACACTATTATGAGCACAAAATACAAACATTTCGAAACGGCACAAATCCATGGTGGTCACGAACCCGACAACGACACGCTTTCACGTGCTGTCCCCATCTATCAGACGACCTCCTACACTTTCAAAAATTCTGAGCATGCGGCCAACCTGTTTGCCCTGAAAGAGTTCGGAAACATCTACAGCAGAATCATGAATCCAACCAATGATGTATTTGAGAAGAGGATCGCTGAACTTGAGGGAGGTGCAGCCGCACTTGCAACCTCCTCAGGACACGCTGCACAGTTCTTGGTATTCAACACTTTGCTAACGCAGGGTAAAAACATTGTCACTTCACCCTATCTATATGGGGGAACGCACAATCAGTTCAAGGTAACCTTTAAAAATTATGGGTGGGACTTCAGGTTTGCCGACAGTCTGTACGCCGGGGATTTCGAGAAGTTGATAGACGAAAATACACGCGGTATCTATCTTGAATCGATTGGTAATCCCGGATTCGACATTCCCGACTTCGAACAGTTCGCCGCCCTGGCTAAAAAGCATGATCTTCCCATCATTGTCGACAATACCTTTGGTGCAGGCGGTTACCTGTTCAGACCCCTTGAACATGGTGCAAACATCGTTGTGGAATCTGCTACCAAGTGGATCGGCGGTCATGGCACCTCCATCGGTGGAGTGATTGTGGATGGAGCGAACTACAACTGGGGGAATGGAAAGTTTCCCCAATTTACTGAGCCTGCAGAGGGATACCACGGATTGGTATTCTGGGATGTTTTCGGAGAGGGTTCACCCTTTGGAAACATCGCCTTCATCATCAAGGCCCGGGTTGAGGGTCTTAGGGACATTGGTCCGAGCCAGAGTCCATTCAACGCATTTTTACATCTACAGGGCCTTGAAACACTCTCATTAAGAATAGACAGGCATGTTGAGAATACACAAGCCCTCGCCAAATGGCTTAAGGATCAACCCGTTATTGAAAGCGTGGTCTATCCCGGACTACCGTCAAGCAAATACCATTCCCTGGCAAAAAAGTACCTGCCAAAAGGGGCCGGATGCGTGCTGTCATTCACATTAAAAGGTAGCAAGGAAAATGCTACCAAGTTGGTGGAATCACTCGAACTCGTGAGTCATTTAGCCAATGTGGGGGATGCAAAAACCCTGATCATTCAACCATCAGCGACCACCCATTCCCAACTCTCTGATGAGGATCAATTGAAGGCCGGAGTCTTGCCCACCATGCTAAGGGTATCCGTTGGACTGGAGCATATCGATGACATCATTGCAGACTTTGAGCAGGCTTTTGAAAAGGTGTTTGCCTAAAATCTTTAATTTTTACCATGAGCCCAATGCACCTGCTGCTGTCACCTATACAGCTGCAGGTGCTTCATATTTTATCCTTACCTTTGCATTCTGAAAAATCAATATGATCAAAAAACCTGATATAAGGGAGCTGCTTAAGAAGAAAGTGCTGGTTCTGGATGGCGCCATGGGAACGATGATCCAGCAATTGAACTTTCAGGAAAAAGATTTTCGCGGAACACAACTCAAGGATCATCCAGACAACCTCTTTGGAAACAATGACATACTCTCTATCACCTCTCCCGAAGCAATTAAAAACATCCACAGGGAATTCCTGGATGCAGGGGCTGATATCATCGAAACCAATACCTTCAATGCCACCTCCATATCCCAGGCAGACTACAACACTGAACCGTATGTACATGATATTAATGTAAATGCAGCACGACTGGCCCGCGAGGTTGCCGATGAATATACACAACTCAATCCGGAGAAGCCCAGGTATGTGGCCGGCTCGATTGGTCCGACCAACAAAACAGCATCTATGTCACCCGATGTCAATGACCCTGGTTTCAGGGCCATCAGCTTCAACGAACTTAAGATGGCTTACAGGGAGCAAGCCGAAGCTCTGTTAGAAGGGGGAGTTGAACTATTCCTGGTTGAGACCGTTTTCGACACCCTCAATGCAAAGGCAGTCCTGGTTGCCCTGAATGAATTGTTCTCCGAAAAAGGCAGCAAAGTGCCGGTGATGCTCTCCGGGACCATTACCGATGCATCCGGCAGAACACTCAGCGGTCAGACGCTGGAGGCATTTATCCATTCAGTATCCCACATTGAGCTGCTCACTATCGGACTGAATTGTGCGCTGGGAGCCAAGGAGATGCGTCCCTACATCAAGGAGATTGCGGAAAAATCGCCATTCTACATCAGCACCCATCCCAATGCCGGATTGCCGAACCAGTTTGGCGAGTATGATGAGACGCCGGAAAAAATGGCCGGTCATATCAAGGAATTTCTGGATGCTGGACAGATCAACATCGTTGGAGGATGCTGCGGAACCACGCCAGACCATATCCGTGCCTTCGCCCGGCTGGCCGAAAAAAGCGGTCCCCACGTA
>CAYOVC010000357.1:0-2893 GCA_964407305.1 uncultured Bacteroidaceae bacterium
GGCTGTAGGCTGCGGAGCGGTGGGCTGTAGGCTGCGGAGCGGTGGGCTGTGGGCTGTGGGATGTGGGGATGTGGGATGTGGGGATGTGGGGATGTGGGCTCTAGGCTGGAGTCTGTCAGCAGAGTGAAGTGGCTGGATCCGGACAGCCACTAGGTGTTGTCGAAGATGCTGATGTAGGCCGGCATTGCGGAAACTTTTCTCTTCTCCTCTTCCGGGAAGGAGTAGAACCGGGTGTAGAAATCTCCATCGAAGGTGCCGAGGAAGGTATTTACCGGTCCGAGTTTCCCGTGCTTTTTGAAATTAAGGCAGACCGACGACCGGGTATCCATGATCATCAGTGCCAGGTAGTGGTCTTTCATTGCCAGCACCCCCTCAAGCAGGGTGTAGACATCATCGCCCCTGCCCTCCCTGAAGAAGATCCCCTCGACTCCCAGGAACCGCATCTGCTCATACCTGAACCTTTTGCCGATAAACGGAATGCGTGTCAGGAGCTTTACAAACCTGTCGAGCGTGGTATTCCCAACGGTCTTTATCTCCCACATCTCCTCATTGGCCTGCAGTCCGGCGACAACCTCCCCCTTCTCCCGAAGCACATAGTAATCGTCGTTCAGAAACAGGTTATCGTCGAGATAGAAGGCATGGTCGCTGTAAAATTCCCGTAGCAGGGACCGCATCTGCGGAATATCGTTGCGACTGATCCGCTCCACACCTGCCCTTTTTCGCTGTTTCAGCCGGCTGAACATGAATGAGACAACATCGCCCGTTTTCTCATATCCACCGATCTCGGCAAAGTTGCGCGATCGCTCATTCCTCTTCTCCACGAGGCTGTAGAGGATCGCTTTGGGCATCTCAGTGGTTTTGGGATCCAGAAGCCGTTCAGGATTTTCATGAAAAAAGTTGGCTGCATCCTTGATCAGCGAAATGGAACGCTCCTTCGCCGGCCTCTTTTTCTGCTGCTTCCTTGTAATTTTATCGGTCCGGAGCGGGGCCTTGATCGCAAAATACCGCACCAGCCAGCATGTATAGGTAGCCTCTCCGGCATGCGTATCCCGCAGTGCATAGCCTATTGAACCCAGCATCTTTCCCGATCGCCGCAGAAAAACGAAATAACAGTTTTTTATGTTCCGTAGTTTCGCGATCCCGGTGGTGTGGTGGTACTGCAGTCCACCCGGTGTTCCCAGGTAGGTCGACCCGATATGATCAATGAGCTCCTGCGACGGCGTGGTTTCGAGGGTGGTTGACATAGAGCCCTGCTCCCATACAGTTTTTATCTCTGACATGCTATTAGTTTAAAACCCAAAAGTGCTGATTATTCAATAAATTTCCGGTATCTCCTCCAGTGTTTTCCCAATTCCCACCATACCTCATTAAAGTCAGGAATTGATGTCATCTGATTCGCTAAGTGTTCTTTCCAGTGCTTTGCAAATATTTTTTCCTTCTGCTCAAGTACTTTGATCAATTCTCTTGAGTCATATCCACTCAATGATTTCATTAAATGCGGCTTTTAGGGATTCAATATCAAAGTCATTATTTCTGAAGGTAAAATCCAAATCTTCTGAAAAGCGGTAGACCGGGAAATAGACCTTTTTCAGCACCGTTCCACCTTTGAAAATAAGGTTCGTCTTCAGATATGCATTATTGGCAATTCCATAAATCACCCACGAAATGACATAATCTTTTTCGATTTGTGTATCCCGAACACCTTCTTTTCCAGCGATGGATAGTATTTCTCCCGGCTGTATCATTTGGTTATGTTTTTATCGAATCGAGAACTGTTGTAAATTCAATATTGTCAAGGATGTTCCACTTTTTACTGTAATTTCCGTACTTGTCAGTTGACGAATCCAATGGAGCGTAAGAGGGTGAAATCTTTCCGGCAATAAAACTCTGTAACTCCGGGAATAGTTCAAGTCTGTCGATTATAAAACCCAGTCGCTTGTATACTGACTGGGTATTGAATTTTTCAAGGTACTCCTGAAACTTTGTTGGTTGAAGCTTTTCCCGTGACTTGTAGAGAGCTTTTACTATTTCAGTGATACCTCCGGCATAGTCTGGTTTATACAGGCAGTCCAGAAAAGTCTTTTCAAGATCACTACAGTAAACTTTATGATAGTCGTCAATCCACTGTCTCCCAAAACCAAAGAATCGGTGTATGCTTAGCGTGATGAACTCAAACCGGACATTTTTAACCTGCTGAAATTTAGGCTTTACCCTTTCCCGGGTTACCACCTGCTCAGTCATGGATGGTTGGGTAATTAACCCGTGGATACCAAGAGCACTGTAAAATCCTATATAGTATTCCTTTGGTTTTGCAATTGCTTCTGCGGTCAGGTGCCAGTTGGGGAAATATTGATCAGGCTGCTGTTCGTAAGGAATACGATGGTACAAACCATCTTTAATGCGCATGATAAGCCCCCTTTTGGTCATATCGCTAAGCAGTTTTCTTACTGCTGCATAATCCTTCCCTGAAAGAATTTCAACGGCCTCCTGCAGTGTGAAGAATTCCTTTTTCCGGATCCTCAATGCATCCAGAAATTCAGCCGATCTATATGAAATATTCTTTTTCATGTCCATTATGTGAGTTTAAAACTCACAATTCAGACGCAAATATAATATTTTTAATGAAATTTTCTATATTTGTATTCATTCAAGCTACAAGAAAATTAAAACTTAACTTTTGTCTAATGACCCTAAAGAAATATATTTTGTCCCTCGATCAGGGTACCACCAGCAGCCGCGCGATCCTCTTCGACCATGGCGGGAAGATCGTTTCGCAGGCGCAAAAGGAGTTCAGGCAGATCTTTCCACGCCCCGGCTGGGTGGAGCACGATCCGGAAGAGATCTGGTCGAGCCAGTCGTCCGTTACCGGCGAAGTGATCGCCAAAGCCGGGGT
>CAYOVC010000358.1:0-2890 GCA_964407305.1 uncultured Bacteroidaceae bacterium
ATTATGCAGAAAATACCATTATAGTCGCATTTTCTGATCATGGCTATCATTTAGGGGAAAAAGGCCGTTTCGCCAAACATGCATTGTGGCAGCGCGCCACACATGTACCCCTGATATTTGCAGGTAATGGAATTAAGGGAGGGCAGATGTGTGATGCTCCTGTGGACCTGACAGTCCTCTACCCTACCCTGGTTGATCTTTGCGGTATACCGGAAAATAACATGAATGATGGTTTTGTCCTCACGCCTCTGATTAAACATCCTGATTCAGAATGGCCCCATGCTGCCATTACATCTTACGGATACATGAACTATTCTATCTTTTGGAATCATTATCACTTAATTTCCTACAGCAATGGGAGAAATGAATTGTATGATTTGACCATTGATCCAAATGAATGGACAAATATTGCAGATCAACAAGATGCACAACACATTATTAAAGAAATGAAAAAGTTCATTCCCTCCGTTAATGTCTCTAATGTATTGGAAAGCAAAAACAATGTGAATGAATATTTCAGAGAATTATTAAAATAGGAAATATGAAAAAAATTCCGAATCAGGAACCTCAATATTACAGGTGTCAGGATTATTTAGGGTATTTCAAGTACCAGTCTGAACCCGTTATTGGTTTGTCGTGACTGGGTTATATGGGCGTTTCTGTTTGCACAGCGCAATGCTTCAGGTTCGTTGAACCAGCTTCCACCGCGAATTATCTTTTTTTCGCCGGTTTCCGGCCCTTTCGGATCAACAACGGCTGCATTTTCATAAGATGCCATCCAGTCTGAAACCCATTCCCAAACGTTTCCGTGCATATCATATAATCCCCAGTCATTGGGTTTTTTTAAGCCCACAGGATGACTTTGCCCTTCTGATCGGGAATTAAACCAGGCATGATGAAATAATTCCCTATAAGAAGAATCGACGCCCCATGAATACCGACCGGACGATCCTGTTCGGCAGGCATATTCCCACTCTGCTTCTGTAGGTAAACGAAAATGTCCTCTATCCAAATCCATGGAGTTTAGGCGCTCAAGGAATAACTGGGTATCATCCCAGCTAACTCTTTCAACAGGTCGCTGGGGTGAATCCGGAAAATTTTGAAATACGGAAGGATTATTTCCCATAACAGTTTCCCATTGTTGTTGTGTAACCACATATTTACCAAGGTAATATCCTTTGCTGATGGTTACTTTTCGTACCGGACCTTCATCAGGTTGCCTGCCTATTTCGTCATCAGGGCTGCCCATGAAAAAATCGCCAGGAAAAATGTAAACCATTTCCAGGATTACCGAGTCGGAAAGATGAATGGTTAAATATGCAGGTGGCTCAGCCTTGGCGTTTTTTCCCAAGCAAAAAAGTAAAATAATCAGTACAATGGCATTTTTCATTTTCATCCGATAATAGTTCGTTATTAATCAACTTCCAGCACCAAACGCAATCCTATTGCAGGATAACCCCGTTTCGTGCCATGAGCATGTCTGTTTGCCGACCGTTGTGAATCAGGGAAATCGAACCAGCTTCCACCCCTGAAAACTTTTCTGCTTCCACTTTTCAAACCCCGGGGATCAATCTGATGGTCGGGAGAATATGGTCCATACCAATCTGAACACCATTCCCAGACGTTTCCACTCATATCAAACAACCCCCATGAATTGGGCTTCTTCTGTCCCACCGGATGTGTTGAAGCGAACGACCGGGAATTTACCCAGGCATACTGATTGATTATCCATTTGCGTGGATCATTACCCCAGTAGTATCGTGTAGATGTTCCTGCCCGGCAGGCATATTCCCACTCAGCTTCGGTGGGAAGACGGAATTTTCCTACACCCATTTCATGCAAACGGGCAATAAACACCTGGCAATCGTCCCATGAAACACTCTCCACCGGTCTCAACAACGGATCCTCATGTTCCTGAATGTAGTTTTCAATTTGCTGAAAAACAGCAGGATTACTACCCATAACAGATACCCACTGGGCTTGTGTTACTTCGTAAACCCCTAAATAAAAATCTTTGGATATTGTTACCTGATGCATGGGACTTTCATCGCGCTCATGCTCTTGCCCGGCTGCCCCTATTGCATCTTCAGGTTCGCTTCCCATCATAAAGGTCCCTCTGGGTATTAATCGGAACTGCACGGGTAAATCGCCCGGGAAATAAACAGTTACCAACGAATCGGGATGAATAAGTTCTTCGGGAGGGGTCTGACAAATAGCAGAACTATTGATCGTGCTCCCGACAAAGGCCATAGTTAGCAAGGAAATTATTACAAGGGTTCTATAAAAAGATGCCATGACGATTAATATATTGATTTATAAAAAATAAATACCTTTCAGCAGGGCACAACCCCTACCTTGACTATCACCTCCTACCTGCGAACTATTCGCTATTATGGTACGGATACAAATATATTAAAAGTTCATTGAATTAATACCACTACTTTAGCATGGGATGATAGACTGTACAGAATCATCATCCTGCCAAGAGTTCTGTGATCTATGGCGATTGCTGTCGATCCCCGGCATTAAAGCATTTTTAAGCTTCAGTTTCGCCTCTGGGGATATATTGTATCCTTTGTCCTCCTTTTTGTACTTTGCTTGCTCCCTTCGGATTAAGCCCTTGACTATATTTGTATTAGGTTTATAGGTGATAATAATACAAGTGTAAAAAGAATACATAATTTTCTTATGTTTTTAGTGTAATAATAAGTAAAATGAGGAGAGATATTTCTTATTTAAATAAAGTATTAATACAAATGAATAAGCTTTTCCTTTAAAAACAAAATTATGAGAACTATTTACTTGCTAAGTGTTTTTTTAACCGTGTTTTTTTTCAATTGTAAAAAAGACAATATTGCTGAATACGATATAGTAGTTTATGGTGCAACAC
>CAYOVC010000359.1:0-2849 GCA_964407305.1 uncultured Bacteroidaceae bacterium
CGCCCTGACCATACACCGCGTTGAGGTACGATTTCAGCAACGAAATATTGGCCCGCGAATTAAATTGTCCTGCGGGAACGCGATACTCAGCCAGGTACCCCGGATCATCGGCATGTGCCTGGTCGGCTGTCAGGTAGACCAGCGTATTTTCCAGTCCCACATGCTCATCCAGAAACTGCAGCAGGTGCGCAATATCCTGGTCGAGCCGCAGGTACATATCCTGTACCTCCACCGACCAGGTGGAGAAACGTTCCGACAAGTACTTCGTGGCGTTAAAACTGATATTGATCCAGTCGGTCACCCCACGCAGTCCCAACTCCTCGTTCACGATCGCGCTGATCGCAAAATCTTTCGTGTAGGTATTTCCGAACGGATTGTACATTAGCAGGTTGTAATCATTTCGCCGCTTTCCGCCACTCAGTTTATAGAGGTCGTAGGGGAAGGTGGTCTGACCATTAAATCCTGTTTCGTAGGGGTTGTTATCGGGCATACCTGCGGTATACTCACCGATCGGCAGCAGCGGCTCCCAACTCTTCTCCATGTAAATATCCTTGTAGTTTTTGGCGTTTATCTTTTCCACCCATCCGGGCAGAGAGTCGACGTAGTAATTGCTGGTTGTCCACACTCCGTGTACCGGGTTGAACCAGTAGGCCGCGTTGGCGGTGTGACCCGATTGCAGTACCGCGGCTACCGGATCGAGGGCAACGCCAATCACCTTCGACCTGAACCGGGAGTTGATCCGCAGCTCATCGGTGAGCGTGCGCGACATCATCGCTGATGGTGAGGTATGGCCGTTCTCGTCTGAACCCACTAGTCCCCGCACGTCCGCATCCTCAACGCAGTACCTGGTCTTTCCCGCAGCGCGCTCATACCAGTAATCCGCCACGATACCATGTGCATCGGCACGCGCCCCTGTGGCGATGGTGGCATACCCTGCGGCCGATTCAGTGATCAGGTGGTCGTACCGTGCGTTCCGGCAGTAAGTACCCGTACCGGCCATTCGCTTGAAACCATCGTCGCCAAATTTGTCCCAGTAGGCCGGGAGGTAGTCGAACCGCATCCCCGACACGGTAATGCCCACAATAAGCTTCGGTTTTTCAGAAGGAATCCGTTGCGCCTGCAGGCTCAGCACCGTGAAACAGCTCAGCAACAGAACTGCAACGCTTTTTCCGGAAAACAATGAACCTGTTCCCTGAAATAACGAACCATTTCTCTGAAATAACGAACCATTTCTCTGAAACAATGATCCCTTTCCTTGCAACAACGAACCTCTATCTTGAATGATCCTTCCGTAAACTTTTCCCGCCGATAAAAAATTCCTTCTTCCCATTAATATTTCCCTCATGTTTTTCTCTCTTTGATACTCCATACTGCTCAAACACTTTTTTATTGCTCATTCTTCTCCACTCATTCTTCTCCGCCTATTCTTCCTTACCCGTTCTTCTTCTTTCAGTTTCCCACATTAACAATTCTCCTGCTCCTTCTAGAACGGAGAATCGCAGTTTCTATATATACCGTAGATTAAAAAAGAGTAGACTCCAGATTTATTGGAGCAACTGAGTAATTTTCCTACGTAATTTTGGCAAATGATTTATTACGATGCTCCAGATAAGTTCATCTGACACTTTATCATAACCATGGATGATTCTGTTTCTTGTTCCTATAATCTGATAAGCGTGTTCAATTTTAATATCAGGATCTTTTTTTATAATTCTGTTTACCGCTTCACCGATAATCTCAATATTCCGCTCTATCGCTCTTTTCGTTTTTATATCATCAAGATACTCCTTGTATATTTTTTTACGATTCTCAAAATATCCCTCGATTTCGTTCATGGATTGCATAATATCATACAACCAGGTTTTTATTTCATGATCCATAAATGAGTTTTTTTGAAGCATCAATCGACCTCCTTAAATATGGGTTTTTTATGGCCCGGTCTTCAAGCAGATCGACTTCGCGTTTCAATAGTTTTTCAAGGGATTGTTTAAGGTCAAAATAATTGTCAGCATACTCATTGAGTGAAACACGATTAAAATCAACAATAAAATCTATATCACTATGTTTATCAAAGTTTTTATTTAATACGGACCCAAACACAAATAGTTGTGCTACATGGTGCTTTTCACACAGTGCTTTTATGCTGCTAATATTTTGATTGATTAAATCCACATGGCAAATTTACAACTATTCCTGAATTCCCTACCACAGTTAAAAGTCAAAATTGATAGCGATAAACTGCTGCCACCATGGCGAATTCCGGTTCTAACTTTCACAGTGAATACCCAGCCGATAAATATGGTGCTGCTGATTTGTAAATCAGCCTGGTAAGTTTCGGGTCAGTTTACCCTGATGAAGATCCAAATTGATAAACCCGGTAACGAGACAGTGCTGCTACAACTTCACAAACCGGAGATTAAATACCTTCCCACCGCTCGCGATCCGCAGCAGATACACTCCCTGCGCCATCTCCGAAACATCGATCCGGTGCATCTGCGAACCCTCCTGCAGTGCTTCAGTGAGCATCCGCACACCCGACACCGCGAATACCTCAAGCCGCGCCCCCCGATCAAACGGCTCGCTGCCACGCAGATGCAGCACTTCGGTCGCCGGATTCGGGAAGCAGACAAACGCCTGCTGCAGCCCCATCCCGCGATCCCCCGTTACCAGGCTGTCGAGCTCCACCAGCAGGTCGGTACGTTTATAATCGAACACCGCCACACCTCGCACCGTATCGCTCACAAACCCGTCGGCGCTCACCAGCAGGTCGTACACCCCCTCCTTCAGGTAGCGGTAAAAACTGCCGTGCACACTGTCGCTCCTCACCCATGAATTGTTGCTGTCGTGGT
>CAYOVC010000360.1:0-2838 GCA_964407305.1 uncultured Bacteroidaceae bacterium
CCTGCTACACTGTAGCATTTCGCATACTCCAGTTCATCACCCCTCCCTATTCTCAATGATCTTTTTTGAATTCATTATCAACGATTTAAGTTACAAAATGACGATTAATAACGTACAATTTTTTATTTTTCGCACAGGTAAATTATGAAGCATGAAAGTACGAAAAGATGTTATATCAGGCAATATATCCGGTGAAAATGAATATTACTTGAGTCAAATTGAATATTTTAAATAAAATCTGACTTTAAGGTGTACCAAATAAGGAATTTAGTGATATATTCGCCATGAGAGTTGACGGAGTTGATCCCTGATCACCATAGAACCGGTCTGCCTGTCTGGGATGCCCGGTAATAAAGAAACTG
Source organism: uncultured Bacteroidaceae bacterium (assembly GCA_964407305.1). Lineage (GTDB taxonomy): Bacteria > Bacteroidota > Bacteroidia > Bacteroidales > M55B112. The sequence continues at coordinate 363 of CAYOVC010000360.1, forward strand.
ATTTGATCAGGACTTTTGTATCAGGAGTAGTACCCAATATTGCAGCAATGTAAAAAGACTTCTATGCCAAAACGCCATTTTTTAGCATTCGATTTCGGAGCAGAGAGCGGAAGAGCCATTCTGGGAACGCTTGCAAACAATGATATTTTGGAACTTCAGGAGATACATAGGTTTCCAACTGGTCAGATTCCGCTGCAAAAGCACTATTACTGGAATGTTTTAAGGTTTTATGAGGAGATTATTCAATCCCTGAAAATATCAGTATTCGATCAGAACGTTATCCCGCAAAGTATTGGCGTGAGTACATGGGGCGTCGATTTCGGACTCATTGGTAAAGACGGATCAATTTTAAGAATGCCATATAGCTATCGCGATCCGATGACAGAAACCTCTATGCCAGCGTTTCTTGAAAGAATGGGGCGAAATGAAATATATGAGCGTACCGGAATTGCACTTCATAAATTTAATACGCTTTATCAGCTTTATGCGATGGTTATGGCAAATGATCCCCTGTTAAACATTGCCGACAAGATCCTCTTTTTGCCCGATCTGATCAATTACCTGCTGTCCGGTGAAGCGAAATCAGAGTTTACTTTTGCCACCACATCCCAGCTGTATAATCCGATAAAGATGAACTGGGATGAGGATATTATCCGAAAACTGGGTATACGCTATGAGATGCTGCCTGAAGTTGTACCCCCTGGAACTGTTATCGGTTTGCTGAACAACAATATAAGCAGATCCATTGATGTTGAAGGGATCAAAGTTATTGCCGTAACATCTCACGATACAGCCGCCGCAATTACCTCTGTTCCCGCAGAAGAAGAGGACTGGGTTTATATCAGTTCCGGGACCTGGTCATTGATGGGTGTGGAAAATAAAGCAGTGGGGATTGATCAACGATCCATGGTATTTAATTTTACCAATGAGGGAGGTGTAGAGGGTACGTTCCGGTTTCTGAAAAATATTATGGGACTGTGGATTATCCAGGAATGCCGCCGGTCATGGCAAAAGAGAGAAGGCTTTTTAAAGTATGTTGATATTGAGGAACAGGCCAGTATGGCAAATCCGTTTTCAGCACTGATCGATCCCGATTATGCAGGGTTCTATAATCCACTCGATATGCCTGCCGCGATTGATACTTTTTGCAGACAAACAGGGCAAACTTCTCCACAGGGAGTAGGTGCCATTGCAAGAATGATTCTCGAAAGTCTGGCATTGAAATACAGGATGGTACTTGATCAGCTGGAGATCATTTCAGGAAAGAGATACAAGGTAATCCATATCATCGGTGGAGGATCGCGGAACAGATTACTTTGTCAGTTCACAGCCAATGCTACCGGCCGGAAGGTGATTGCCGGACCTGTAGAGGCAACAGGCGTGGGGAACCTGTTGATTCAGGCCATGGCACATGGATACCTTGATAACCTTGAACATGCAAGAAAAGTGGTGAAAAATTCTTTTACGCTGAAATTTTTTGAGCCGGAAGAAACAGGCGCTTGGAATGATGCCTTCCAAAGATTTCAGAAAATTGCAAAGCAGAATTGACTGATCGAAATCTGTACATCATCCGGTTATAACTTATCCCATCCATATGGCCTGTCAACTTTTTCAATCTCCTTCGGGTAACTGATCCCTGTCATTTCCCTGATCTGGTCCATCGTTTCCATAAGAAGATGACTGAATGTAAGCGGCATGATTTCACTTTCAGTTTTTCCCTGGCGAAGACAATGCACAGCTTCTATGATTTCATACTCATAACCATTAATCAGGGCAGGAAATTTGAATAACTGTGCATCTTTTCCAATGTAATTTAATGTAAGATTTACAGGCGTGAACCAACAGCTTTCAAATTCAATATTGCCCTCTGTTCCAACAATTTTTGCCTTTACAGGAGTATTGGCACGGACTGTTGTGCTCAGGTTGCTTAGGGTGCCCGATTTACTTTGAGTGATGATCGAGGTTGTCAGATCTATCATGTTATGATCCAACAGAGAATGCGCCTTTATAACTTCAGGTTTGCCCATGAGGAAAAGACTAAGATAGAGGGGATAAATTCCCAGGTCAAGCAAGGCACCGCCGGCCAGCAGGGGATTGTAAAGCCTGTGTAGCGGATCGTACGGAAAACGTAGACCGAAATCTGCCTCAAGAAAAACCGGATCACCGATTGCACCTTCTTCAATCAATTCGGCTGCTTTGATAATTCCCGGAAGAAAACGGCTCCAGAGAGCCTCCATTAAGAAGAGTTTCTTCTCTTTGGCAAGATCTATAAGCACCTTCAGTTGGCTTGCATTCACTGTAAAGGGCTTCTCACAAAGAACATGTTTTCCTGCCTCCAGGCAGAGCCTGGTATGTGCATAATGGTAACTGTGCGGTGTTGCAATATAGATGATATCTACCTCCTTATCCTCTACTAGTGAAAGATAGTTACCATACGATTTTTTAAAACCCCATTTGGTTGCAAAATCGACGGCTC
>CAYOVC010000361.1:0-2821 GCA_964407305.1 uncultured Bacteroidaceae bacterium
GCCTGAGATGATGAACTGCCGGGCCCGGGGAGGATCCTGGATAAAATACATGTTAAAACTGTCTCCTACCTCCAGGTCGAGCTTAGAGGCCACAGATTTTGACAAGATTACGTTGTTGGTCCGAATGGTATCGGAGATGGTAAGTGGCTCCCCCTCAACAATGTTTTTATTGATAAAGGACCAGTCAAAATCGGGTCCGGCACCCTTCAATACTGCCCCCTGGATATTCTCCGCAGTCTTAATGATGCCTGCTTTTATAGCAAACATCTGGACCATATTTACTTCCGGTACTTTTCTGATTTCGTCGATGATGGGCAGGTTTTTATCCACCGGTGTGGTTTCATAGGAGGTGTTCGAATCCATGTTCACCAGCTGAATGTGTGAGCCAAACCCGATCACCTTCCCCGAAATCTCATTCTTAAATCCCGTTACAATGGCCACAGCAACGATCATCACGGCAAGTCCGAGTGCGATACCAAACGTGGCGATACCGACGATCGAGCTGGAAAATCTTTTCCTTTCGCTGCGTCGACCGATGATCCGCTTTGCTATGAAGAGTTCTGTATTCAGAATATATCCGTTTTATAAGTCCAAAAATAGTCAACTTTTATCAGATTAGAATCTTTCATTGAACAATAGCGATGAATCCGCTGCCATTACGGTATTTTTCTTTTTAGCATTGCTATCTTTGAACGATTAGTTTACAGGGTATGCTGAAAATATTTATTCTTTTAATGATGATGATGGTGAATTCCTGCAGCGGTCAGACAGAACCTATACAGACAGGTGCCGAGCAGCTTGAAAAGGTAGTTCCGATGCTGGCGGGAAAGCACGTGGCTGTCGTTTCCAACCAGACATCGGAGGTTCTGGGTACCCACCTTGTCGACACACTGCTATCGCTTGCAAGGGGCAACTACGAGATAAAAAAGGTTTTTGCCCCGGAGCATGGCTTCAGGGGTGATATTGATGACGGTGTTGCCGTGTCGGACGAGACCGATCCGCAAACAGGCATTCCGATCGTCTCCTTATATGGCCGGCATAAAAAACCCTCCGGGGAGGATATGAAAGGGATCGACCTGGTTGTTTTTGATATCCAGGATGTGGGGACACGCTTCTACACCTATATCTCCACACTTCATTATGTGATGGAGGCATGTGCGGAGAATAGCGTTCCGCTGCTGCTGCTCGACCGGCCCAATCCCAACGATGGTTATATCGACGGACCGCTCCTTCAACCGCAGTTCAGCAGCTTTGTGGGGATGCACCCGATCCCCGTCGTGTACGCGCTTACCATTGGCGAGGTGGCAATGATGATCAACGGGGAGGGGTGGCTCCGCGGCGGTGTTCAGTGCGATCTTACTGTGATACCCTGCATGAACTATCACCATGGAAGGGAATATGCCCTCCCGGTGAAGCCATCACCCAACCTGCCGAACGACCACGTGATCAGGATATACCCATCCACCTGCTTTTTCGAGGGTACGGTGATCAGTGAAGGAAGGGGAACGCTGATGCCTTTCGAGGTATATGGTCATCCCGACCTGACGGGGAGTTTTTCTTTTGTTCCGCAGGGTATCCCCGGGATGTCGATGTATCCGAAACTGAAAGGGGAGACCTGTTACGGTGAGGACCTGCGCGGGTTTGAGCCCGATGGCGGGTGGAACCGGATTGAGCTGCGATGGCTGCTGGATGCGTACGAGAAGTTTCCGGATAAGAAGAGTTTCTTTTTACCGTTTTTTGAGAGTCTCGCGGGAACGGACAGGCTCAGGCAGCAGATCATTGCCGGTTGGACGGAAGAGGAGATCAGGCAGTCGTGGCAGCCGGGATTGGAGCGGTTCAGGGAGACCAGGGAAAAGTATATGCTCTATGAAGACGGTTTCTGAGTATAGTTTAAATAAATTTTGCCGATCCTGGTCTGTTTCCATGTAACTGATTCTGTTTTTATGGTCCTGTTGGAGCGTGTAATAATCTGTATTTCGCTGCCATCCAAATAATTACGGTGAACATTGCGGTCCTCCTATACAGAATAATGGTAAGTTTTCCGGGAACAAGCTGAGTTCTTTTTTGTTAGTATATTGAATACAAACAATTAACCGGTTGTAAAATGAAGAGACAGTTTCTTGTTCTTTTGTTCGTGGCGGTACCATTTATCCTATTTTCCCAGGGCGATTACCGGCAGTTTTTTGCAAAGAGTATGTCGGTGAACAACGCGGGCATGTATGTGCTCGGCGGATGGGCCGTGGCCAATCTTGCCACAGGTGCTGCCGGATGGAGCCGGACCACCGGGTCGACGATGTATTTCCACCAGATGAATTTCTTCTGGAACACTGTGAACCTGGGTATTGCCGGTTTTGCATTGTACTCTGCAGCGCAAATGGAGCCATTGCGGATGTCCTACCAGGAGCTGATGAATGAGCACATCCGGTATGAGAACCTCTACCTGATTAACGCCGGACTTGATGTGCTGTATGTGGGTACCGGATTTCTGCTGCGACACCTCTCTGTAAATAGCACCAAAAGAGCTGATCTGCTAAAGGGATATGGTAATTCTGTGATCCTGCAGGGCGGGTTCCTCTTCCTGTTCGACGGAGTGATGTACCTGCTGCAGCACGGACGACAGGTTTCATTTTTGAAGGATATGAATTTATCGCTGCTGTCTGACGGGGCACTGTTTCAATACAATCTGAAGTTTTAGCACGGCAGGAACCCATCAGATTCTTCCCGGGTAGACCTTCAGGGCCTCTTCCAGAACTTTCATTGCTCTCTGCAGGTCCTCTATTTGCAATACATAGGCGATCCGCACCTCCTGTTTGCCCAGTTC
>CAYOVC010000362.1:0-2814 GCA_964407305.1 uncultured Bacteroidaceae bacterium
GGAGGGGACGCGGCCCCCATCCGATGCGATTGTTCTTTTTGATGGAACGGATCTTGCCAGGTGGGAATCTCGCAGCGGGGAGCCTGCTCCCTGGGAGGTAAGTGATGGTATCATGACAGTGGTGCCAAAATCGGGGGGAATAAGGACGAAGCAGGCTTTTGGCGATTGTCAGCTGCACATTGAATGGAGAACGCCGGAAATGATTGAGGGGAAAGGACAGGGGAGAGGAAATTCGGGCATCTTTCTGATGGGAAAATACGAGGTGCAGGTGCTTGATTCATACAATAATTCAACTTATCCGAACGGACAGGCAGGGTCCATATACAAACAGCATATTCCGTTGGTTAACGCTAGCAGAGCGCCCGGTGAATGGCAATCATACGATATTATTTTCACAGCACCTGTGTTCAATGAAGATGGCGGGGTAAGAAAGCCGGCCAGGGTAACAGTCCTTCATAATGGCGTTTTAATACAGAACCACGTGAAGATCCTGGGCAGCACCGTTTTCATTGGAGCTCCCGGGTATGAGCCACACGCGGATCAACTTCCGTTGAGTTTGCAGGATCATAATAATCCTGTCAGCTACAGGAACATTTGGATAAGGGAGTTATAACCCTTAGGCAGGCTGAGCAGATTCAACCGGTGATAGTCGTTAAGCCATTCTCCCGGCAGAGTACCTCCGTTGAAAGAAAGTATTCACCGCGTTTATTCATGTCTGTGTAGTAGAGGTCATATCCGCCGTAACCCCCGGCACATTGTTGGCTAATCTCCCGATCTCCCTGTTTCAGTTGCCTTTAGAAATGCCAATGTTCAGGTCGCCAAATACCGCAAGAGCCTGTGCAACAACCTCCGTCAGCAAATCACCCTCATCATCTATAAATAATGGCTACCACGTACGGTTTTTGAACCCCGCCGGGTTCCTGTTTGCTGCTCCTGGTGCACCCCGCGATCAGCATAGCCAGCATAATAATATTGGAGATGGTTTTTTGTGAGATAGTCTAAATATATTGAAGAAATAAGAACCAGCTATTCCACTTTTTTAAATATCTTTACCCATCGCAACTTGAAGAATTTTGGAATTATTTTTTAAGGAGTTCAATAGATGCATGTTAAAATAACTTTTATAGTGCTGTTTTCTATTTCTTATTGGTTTTTCAATATTCAGGGATAATTCGAAACCAACGATAATAAAATATTATGAAGGACAACATTAGCAATGCTCGCAGAAAATTTTTGAAGAATAGTTTATTAACTGCAGGGGCAATTACTGTATTACCCAGCTCCGTTGTATTTACGGGGTGTAAAAATTCAGAAAAACCGGCAGTTTCTTATCCAAGTGGAAAAATAAATATGGCATTTTGTGGAATCGGAAACAGGGGAGGCAAGATATTGAGAGATTTTATGGATACGGGTCTGGTGAACAACGTAGCCATGTGCGATGTGGATATGGGAGCAGAGCATACACTGGAGAGCCTGGAGCAGTATCCGGATGTGCCCAGGTTCCAGGATTTCAGAAGGATGTTTGATAAAATGGGAAAAGAGATCGATGCAGTATGCGTTGGCACACCCGATTTTTCACATTTCCCCATCACCATCCTTGCTATGTCGCTGGGAAAGCATGTTTATGTGGAGAAGCCCCTCACAAGAACTTTCCAGGAGTCGGAATTGCTCATGAATGCAGAGAAAAAGTATAAGGTTGTTACACAAATGGGAAACCAGGGGCACTCAGGGGCTAACTATTTCCAGTTTAAGGCATGGGTGGACGCAGGTATAATTAAGGACGTGACAAAGGTGAATGCCCACATGAACAACGGACGTCGCTGGCATGGCTGGGACACAAGCATGAAGGATTTTCCCGAGGGTCAGCCTGTACCTGAAACACTGGATTGGGATCTGTGGTTAAACACTGCATCGTTCCATGAATACCATGAGGATTACATTAATGGACAGTGGCGTTGCTGGTATGATTTCGGCATGGGGGCCCTGGGTGACTGGGGTGCGCATATTATTGATACAGTGCATGAGTTTCTGGACCTGGGTCTGCCGTATGAAATAGATCCCGTAAAGTTAGAGGGACATAATCCGTTGTTTTTTCCACAGGCATCAACGCTTGCGTTTAAATTCCCGGAGCGTAAAAATATGCCGCCTTTAACAATCAACTGGTACGACGGGGTAGATAATCATCCGGAACTACCGGAAGGTTTTGGAGTATCTGAACTTGCCTCAGATATACCGGATCCAGGTACCGGTGAGATCAAGCCGGCAAAACTCAATCCGGGAAAGGAGATCTATGGAAAAGACCTGACATTTAAAGGAGGCTCTCACAGTAGCGCGCTTACGATTATTCCACCAGAGGCAGCAAAAGACATGGAGTCACAACTGCCCGAAGTTCCTGCGAGCCCTTCCAACCATTTTGAGAATTTTGCAAAGGCATGCATGGGGCAGGAGAAAACACGGTCACCATTCAGCATATCGGCACCATTGAGCCAGGTTTTTGTTTTGGGAACGCTGGCTCAGCGGTTAAAAATAAAAATCGAATTTGACCGCGAAAAGAAGAAGATTGTCAACAATGCTTTAGCCAATCAACTGCTTGCAGGAGCCCCGCCCAGAAAAGGTTGGGAAGAGTTTTATAAGTTATAGACGAATGATCTTTCTCAGCAGGGGGTCCCATTTTGTCCGGCACTTCTCCCTGTAGGAGATATCGGCCATGGCGATGGTCACACCCACTTCATATGCTTTTTCTATGTCCGATGAGGGTTTGCCTCCGTTGCGGATGCAGTCGATCCACTCTTTCAGGTGGAGGTGGTTGACATC
>CAYOVC010000363.1:0-2805 GCA_964407305.1 uncultured Bacteroidaceae bacterium
ATGCCCTGAGCCTGTAATCTTAAACATGAAAAAATAATTTGAAGCGGAATCGCTGCTATTATCTATTAGGCTATTCGCCAATCAGATAATCTCTAAGTGAATCTATTTTAGGTTAAAGAGACTCGGTTGAACAATTTACGATCCTTTCGATAAATGATTGTACTATTGAAAGAAATTTTATAAACAGGTTATAAACTTGTCTGTAAATAAATATGCAGCAATGCAGCACTATTGAGCAAATGAACGGTATGAGAACTATCGTAGTGAGAACCAAGGAATTTTATCTCAGGGATATTGTTTGAATTGCTACCCAAGCAAACTAAAAAGAAAAAGGGTCACATCTTTGTAACTTTTATCGTTGTTGGTCTGGGTGGCAGTGTTCGAACCAGCGACGCCATGCTTGTAAGGCAGGGGGTGATGTGTAAATTATTTGATTTTTGGCACTAATATTATGTCGGACAAATGTCGGACAGCTGTTATAGTAATGTCAAAGTTGTATGAAAATGGTATGAATATAAAAAGCAGCTACAGATTAATTCTCCGTAACTGCTTCATTTATAAGTGGGCCCAGCTGGGCTCGAACCAGCGACCCCCTGATTATGAGTCAGGTTCACCTAAATACACAAAGGTACCGAGGATGATAAGTTTAAATAATGTGGGGCGTATGTGGGGAATGTTCTAATTAAAAAAAGCGTAATAAACTATTTATAAGTTTATTACACTTTTTATTAGTGACCCCACCGGGATTCGAACCCAGATCGCAAGAACCGGAATCTTGTATTCTATCCGTTGAACTATGGGGCCGGTAATTTAAGTTGACAAATTTACTGAAATTTTTTGGAGTTCATTGCTTTCAATTGCTCTTTTCCAATTCCACTTTTCCAATATTTCTCGCGTTTTCGTGCTTCTAATCGATTAGATAGTTCCTCACTAAAAATTAATTTCCAGGGGCGATAACCCTTTGTTGTTTTTGTCTTTCCAGAATTATGCTTAAACCGAACTAATCCAGCTTCAGCACTGCCAGGAAGGCGCTCTGCGGAACCTCGACGTTCCCGACCTGGCGCATCCGCTTCTTGCCCTTTTTCTGCTTCTCCAGCAGCTTCCGCTTCCGCGTGATGTCGCCACCGTAACATTTGGCGGTCACATCCTTGCGCACCGCCTTCACCGTTTCGCGGGCAATGATCTTGGCCCCGATGGCTGCCTGAATCGCCACATCGTATTGCTGACGAGGGATGAGCTCCTTAAGCTTCTCACAGATCCTTCGCCCGAAATCATAGGCATTGTCACGGTGGATCAGCGTCGACAACGCATCAACCGGCTCTCCGTTCAGCAGTATGTCAAGCTTCACCAGGTCGGCCTTCCGCTCCCCGATCATGTGATAATCGAACGATGCATATCCCTTCGAAATACTCTTCAGCTTGTCGTAAAAATCAAAAACGATCTCTGCCAGCGGCATCTCAAATGTAAGCTCAACACGGTTGCTCGAGAGATAGATCTGGTTTTTCAGAATACCCCTTTTATCCAGGCATAGCTTGATGATTCCTCCCACATAATCGGCCTTCGAAATGATCTGCGAAACAATGTAAGGCTCATCGATCTGTTGAATGTGTGTTGCCGCAGGCAGTCCCGACGGGTTGTGCACCTCGATCACTTCATCTTGTGTTGTATGAACAGTAAAAGAGACGTTTGGCACCGTGGTGATCACATCCATATCAAATTCGCGGTCGAGCCGCTCCTGGATGATCTCCATATGCAGCAATCCCAGAAAACCGCAGCGAAAGCCAAACCCCAGTGCAGCCGACGACTCCGGAATAAATGAGAGAGAAGCATCATTCAGCTGCAGCTTCTCTATGGAGGCCCGCAGATCTTCATAATCATCCGCATCCACCGGATAGATCCCGGCAAAAACCATCGGTTTTACCTCCTGGTACCCTCCAATGATCTTCTCACACGGACGATCCACATGGGTGATGGTATCCCCCACCTTCACCTCACTGGATGTCTTGATGCCTGAAATAATATATCCCACATCTCCCGCACTCAATATTTTTCGCGGCTCAGGTTTTAACCGTAACACTCCGATCTCATCTGCCTCATACTCCTTCTCGGAGTTGACAAACATCACCTTATCGCCCGTTCGGATCGTCCCGTTCAGTATCCTGAAATAGGCATATATTCCCCTGAATGAATTAAATACGGAGTCGAATATAAGTGCCTGCAACGGCTTATCCGGATCACCATCCGGATGGGGAATACGGTTGATAATCGCTTCAAGGATCTCTTCAGATCCCATGCCTGTCTTCCCGCTCGCCTCAATAATCTCCTCCCGCTTACAACCAAGAAGGTCCACGATCTGATCCTTTACCTCATCGGGCATGGCACTGTCCATGTCCATCTTGTTCAATACCGGGATAATCTCAAGGTCATGCTCAATGGCCATATAAAGGTTCGAAATGGTCTGTGCCTGGATTCCTTGTGTGGCATCAACAACCAGGAGCGCCCCTTCGCAGGCCGCAATCGAACGGGATACCTCATAGGAGAAATCCACATGACCGGGAGTATCTATAAGGTTCAGTGTATACTCTTTTCCCTGGTACGCGTGCTGCATTTGTATCGCGTGACTCTTAATGGTGATGCCACGTTCCCGCTCCAGGTCCATGTCATCAAGCACCTGCTCCTGGAAATCACGCGCTGAGATTGTGCCGGTTAGCATCAACATCCTGTCTGCCAATGTGCTCTTCCCATGATCAATATGGGCAATGATACAGAAATTTCGAATATTGTCCATATATATTTTGCTCCTCC
>CAYOVC010000364.1:0-2787 GCA_964407305.1 uncultured Bacteroidaceae bacterium
TATCGGGACAGCAATTGATCACTACCAAAATTCCCTTTATCACTGTTGATAATTTCCCGAAACTTGGTTTCTTCACAGCTTTGAGGTTCCTGGAATGGGTTAGTGAAAACCCGAACGGTATCATCAGCCTTCCCACGGGAAAGACTCCTGAATACTTCATTAAGTGGACCCAATACTTTCTCGAAAACTGGAATGATGCTAAAGTGAAAAAGCAGCGGGAAGAGTTTGGACTGGGAGGAGTTGCAAAGCCCTCCCTGAACGAGCTTTCCTTTGTGCAGATTGACGAATTTTACCCGATCCGGTCGTCACAACACAACAGCTTCTACCACTATGTTGATAATTATTACATTAAAGGATTTGGACTTGACAGGAAGAATTCACTGCTGATCAACAGCGAGGAGATACCGCTGCATCAAAACCTACATTTCAGTGAGGTGTTTCCTGATCATACCATTGATCTGTCGCTTCGTTACCGCGATGCAAAAACTTCGGCTGAACAGGTGCAGCAGAGTTCACTGTTTATGATCGACAACTGGTGCGTTAACTATGAAAATGCTGTCAGGGAAAAAGGGGGGATCGGGTTTTTTCTCGGAGGGATCGGACCGGATGGTCACATCGCCTTCAATACCCGCGGGTCAGATCTCTTTTCAACCACACGACTCACCAAAACCAACTTTGAAACGCAGGCACAGGCAGCGGGTGACCTCGGGGGTATCGAGATATCACGTGACAGGTTGGTGATTACGATCGGACTAGAGACCATCACCTATAACCCGGAAGCTGTGGCCATTATTTTTGCTGCTGGCGAGGCGAAAGCGGATGTAATCAAGAATGCGCTTGAGAATGAACCGCAGAATTTGTATCCTGCCACAGTACTTGGCAGACTGAAGAACAGCCGGTTTTTTATCACCAAGGGTGCAGCTGTGAACCTGGATGATTCAGTTACGGCGTATTACATAACAGGCGAATGGACTCATACCAAAAGTGAGCGTGCCGTTCTTGGGTTATGTAAACGCCTGAATAAGTATGCCCACCATCTTACCATGGACGATCTGAAAAACGATCCTTTCTGCCGGTTGATCCCTGACCTGGGTCTTGACACTGTCAGGGATGTTATTGAAAACGTGGCTCAAAAACTGAAAAAGGGATGTGCCGGTGAAGAGCACCAGATGTACTATCATACCGGACCCCATCACGACGACATTATGCTTGGTATCCTGCCCCATGTTCACCGGTTATCCAGGAATGAGACGAACAGGGCCCATTTTTCAGTGCTTACATCCGGGTTTACAGCAGTAACCAATTTATTTATCATTCATCTCCTTGAGGATACAAGGCAGTTTTTGCAAGAGGGAAATATCCAGATGGTCAACTATCCCGATTTCTTCGATAAGGGATACAGGTTTAAATGGGATAAGGATGTTTACCATTATCTTACCAAAGTTGCATCCGGTGAGCCCCACGAACGAAGAAGAGGTTTGTGCCACAGGGTTGTAAGGTCCATAGTTGAGATACATAAGGTGAAAAGCAAAGAGGAGCTTTTCATTAAGATCGACGAGATCCTGACCGTTTTGCGTGATAGCTACGAAGGGATGAAAAACCCGCCCGACCTGCAACGGTTGAAAGGGATGATCAGGGAGTTTGAGGAGGAGCTTGTCTGGGCACATTTTGGCTACCCGGTGAAAAATATTCACCACCTTCGCCTCGGTTTTTATACAGGCGACATCTTTACAGAACAACCTGAAAAAGAGCGTGATGTTAAGCCGATCCTCCAGCAGTTAAGGGAGCTGAAACCTACGGTGATCAGCCTGGCGCTCGACCCTGAAGGAAGCGGTCCGGACACACACTACAAGGTGCTCCAGGCGATCGCCGAAGCGGTCCGCCTGTGGGGCAGGGAAGAGGACCTCTCAAACCTGCGCATCTGGGGATACAGGAATGTCTGGTTCAGGTTCCATGCTGCAGAGGCCAATGTAATCGTACCCGTCTCCCTGAATGCCATGGCGGTTATGGATACCTCTTTCTCCAACTGTTACCTTAGCCAGGTGGATGCATCGTTCCCCAGCTACCTGCACGATGGCAAATTTTCCGAGCTTGCCATTAAGATTTGGGTGGACCAGCTAAAGGAGATCCAGCTTGTTCTTGGGAAAGATTATTTCTATCAGAACCAGAGTCCGCGCATACGGACCACACACGGCCTGATCTACTATAAAGAGATGAATGTGGAGGAGTTTCTGACACAGGCTCGTGCGCTGGAGAAATCTATGGAAGGGGTTGTTGGCTGAACGCGGTTCTGAGGCAGATAGCCCGGGAAAACCGGGCGTTCAGCAGATATTGCCTAAACACATAGCGGGGTTGACCGTGGATGTGGTCAACAGAGGTAACCAGTGCTGTTGACCGCAGAAGGGATCAGTAGAGGTGATATTTTTCGGAGAGCTTTTTGAAATTTTCATTGTTCCTGTTCCAGAGATGACTGATCCTTTGAAAATCGAAGTCCTCCATCAGCGAGGTACGTATGGTATCGGTGCCGCAGCCGAGGTCGAACATCCGGATACGGTGTTCGTTTCCTTCAAATAGATTAAATTCCGGATCGAGATTATGGGCAACCTGCAGGAACATGAACTGAATTTCTGTCAGCCTGACCTTCTTCAGGTCAGTCAGGTGAATCTGAACTCCCTGCAGCTCTTTACCGGCTTTGGCCTGGTAATAAGGTTTAAAATAGATAGGTCTGAAGAGTACACCTTCCAAACCAAGATCGTTCATTGCCTGGCACAACCTTTCTGCATTGAT
>CAYOVC010000365.1:0-2776 GCA_964407305.1 uncultured Bacteroidaceae bacterium
TTTAAGAGGGAGCTTGAAAAGATCAGCGGAGCCTCATTGAGCAGTTGCATGCAATGCGGCACCTGTTCGGTGGTTTGCAACCTGTCGCCCGACGAAAAGCCGTTCCCCCGGAAGGAGATGGTGTATGCCGGGTGGGGGATGAAGGAGAAGCTGGTGAGCAATCCGGATGTCTGGTTGTGTCACCAGTGCGGCGACTGCAGCACCCACTGTCCGCGCGGTGTGAATCCTGCCGATGTGCTGGCAGCCACACGCGAGGCGGCTTACCGGCGTTTTGCAACGCCCCGCTTCATGGGAAGTCTGCTTTCGCGTCCGGCGCTCCTGCCGCTGGCGATCCTTTTGCCGGTAATGGTTATTGCAGGAATTATTTACATGGCGGGAACGCTGACAATTCCCGGGGGACCGGTAAATTATTCCCTGTTTTTTCCGCATGTGTGGCTGAACAGTTCATTTACGCTGCTTACGTTGCTCTCCTATGGTGTTGCGGCACTGGGGATCGCCCGGTTCTGGTGGGAGCTGAACAGGCATGAATTTGAGGGATCGAAGGAGCGAAAGGGCTTTTTCAGCAGTTTTATGAAGGTGAAGAATGAGATACTGCTTCATTCACGTTTCAGCAAGTGTGAACGGAACAGGGGGCGAAGGTTCTCCCATCTCCTGGTTTTTTACGGCTTTGTATTGCTGCTGCTGGTAACGCTGTACGCTATCTACGCGGCTGTAAGCGGTAGATACCCGCTATCCCCCGTGAATCCTTTTAAGATACTCGGGAACATTGCATCGCTGATGCTGATAACAGGCCTGGGGATCATGATCTTTAACAGGTTGGCAAGGCGGGAGGGGACCGAACGAAGCAGTTACGGCGACTGGCTCTTTCTCGTGGCGATGTTTTTGCTGACGATTTCAGGGGTGCTGGTGCAGCTGGCGCGTTTTGGTGACTGGGCATCGGCGTACCATCTTTATTTCTTTCACCTGGTATGCGTCTGGTTTGTGATCATTTACCTGCCTTATACCAAATTCGGACACCTGGTGTACCGCACGGTGGCGATGACCTATGCACTTTCGGTGAACAGGAGGTTGGGCAGGTGACCAGTGGAATTCGCGGGTGTTTTATCTATTTGTATTTGAGCCGCTTACGTGGTTATTTTTCTGTTCTATCGTGTTGATTACACTCCTTACGGAACCGTGCAGAAGCAATAATCTCATTGATTCATCATAATCAAGACCGAGCTCCTCCATAATCATTTTTGTACCACGGTCAATCAGCTTTTTATTCGTAAGCTGCATGTCGACCATCTTGTTCCCTTTTATGCGTCCAAGCTTTATCATTGTCGTAGTTGTGAGCATATTGAGAATCAGTTTTTGTGCCGTTCCAGCTTTCATTCGCGTACTGCCCGTTACGAACTCCGGACCAACAATCGCTTCTATAGGAATGTCAACTGAAGCTGCAAGTTCGGTGTCGGGGTTACATGTAATACAGACGGTAAACAGCCCATTCGATTTGGCATCTCTTACGGCACCGATAACGTAAGGGGTGCTTCCGGATGCTGCAATACCTAAAACAGTGTCGTTTTCTGTAGGTTTGAACCTGGCAAGATCTTTCCATGCACCGGTAATATCATCTTCCGCCGATTCAATCGCTTTTCTTATCGCAAGGTCCCCTCCGGCAATAATGCCTATCACAATATCGTACGGTACGCCAAAAGTAGGAGGTATCTCAGAAGCATCCAAAATGCCCAGTCTGCCACTTGTTCCGGCACCCACATAGAAGAGCCTTCCACCCCGTAGCATTTTTGGAACAATCTCTTCTACCACCCTTTCCAGGACCGGGATGATTTTCTGGACCGCTTTATGGACGGTTCCATCCTCTTTGTTGATATTCTCCAATAATTCAATCACAGACATCCTCTCGAGGTTGTCATATTTAGAGGATGCCTCGGTGAGTAATACCACGTTTTTATCAATATCTCTGTTTTTCATTTTGTATGGTAATTAACCAGTTCATCAATTGGAGCGGTAATTATCCGAATGGATTCAATCCCCCATTTTTTAGCTGTCTGCTCCAGGATTTTGCTGAAGTGAGATGCGATTGAACCTACAAACCCGGTTCTGAGTGATCGGTAATCTTCATATTTGGATACGTTTTTTGCAAAAAATGCATCTAACGCTTCGCTAACAATGTTTATGACAGGTTCATGATGGATATATTTAATAACTATTTTCGAAAATGAGGCCAGTTCCCTGGCAGGGTAATCGCTTCGATATACCAGGTCGAGGACTCCATGCAACGTCAATCGCTCATTGCTTAATATTTCATTTTGGAGTTCAGAGGTAAAATCACTTTTGAAGAGCGCGTTAATAAACCGCTTTCCTATATCTGTGCCACTGCCTTCATCTCCAAGTATGTATCCAAGTGCCGGTATTCTATCCTCGATGGTTCCATTTCGATACAAACCGGAGTTTGAGCCTGTACCCAAAATGCAGGCGATACCATCGTAATTCATGAAGAGGGCTCTTGCAGCTGCCAGAAGGTCATCGCCGACAGAGATGGAACAAGCTGGACCAAATCTATTTTGAAGAGCCGATGAAATGATTGACTCAGCCTTATTTCCGGAGATGCCTGCACCATAAAAAAAGATCTCACGGACAGGTTTATTTTTGGTGGGCAGATCCAGTTTTTTCAGAATTGCCTCAATTTCATTTTCGTTGCAGTGAAAAGGATTAATACCCGGTGAGGTTAAGGATATGACAGTGTTCTTGTCTCCGGTTATTAATTTCCAGTCTG
>CAYOVC010000366.1:0-2775 GCA_964407305.1 uncultured Bacteroidaceae bacterium
ACCTGGACTCTTCTGAACCAAAATCAGACGTGTTGCCAATTACACTACGGGTCAAATCCTGTTTCCGATTGAATGTCATTACTGAATAACCGGCAATAAACCTGTTGAATCGGGCTGCAAATTTAAAACTTTTTCTTTTTATAAAAAACAGGTTTTCAATTTCAATTTGCATTTTTCCTGTTTACCTCTTCCAATTACAAGATAAATTTTACGAATACTTGATGTTGAATTAACAGGCAAACACATAAAGAGCGCTATTTTGCGGATGCAGCAAATTCATATTTTAATGACAAAATACAGAGAAGAGAAGCCTGAACAGGTGAACTCAAATGAGATCATTTCCGATTACTCCTTTTACCTGCAACTCATTATTGAGGAAAAGGAGTTGGATTGCGAAATCAGTTAGCCTTTTTAATTCTGTAGAGAAGACAGAAGGGCTCCTCAGGCAATAATGGATTGTTGCCTGAGTTTTTTCCTGAGCAGAAGGGCGTCGGGTAAGATATTCTTCAGTGCATCCCAGAAAAGGTGACTATGATTTTTATGGATGGTATGCATCAATTCATGCAGGCATACGTAAAGAATCAACTGCTCGGGTAAAAATATAAGACTGCTGTTCAAACTGATGTTGTTTTTAGAAGAGCAACTCCCCCACCTTGTTTTCATTCTCCTGACTGTAACTTTTGCAAAAGGCAGATTGTACAACGCTGCATACCTTCTCAACAATTCAGGCAACAAGACTTTTGCCTCACCGGCCCCTATCCGTGCAATACAGTCATGCAGTAATTTGGCATGGTCCGGCTCGCTCATATTAAAACCTGCCGGCACCATCAAACCATAGCCACCCCCGTTACTTGAAACCTCAAAATTTTCCCCGGTACCCTGTTCAATAAAAATCCTTCCGCTGTGCATCTGAATAATACGACCGGGACCCCAATCAAGATTCCCGGCAATTTGCTGCCGGATCTTCTCCTTCTTCCGAATGATCCATCCGCCTTTTTCAATAACAAACCTCTCCGCACGCTGTAAGCTGCACCTGCCGGGAACCGTCACCCGAACATGGCCCTCACCATTGATTCTGATGGCAATATTCCTGGCTCGCGGATTTCTGCAATACCGAACTTCTCCAATTTCTTTATATGTTCTGCATTTTTCGTTTAACATTTCACAATAATACCCTCAATATCTTTATCTTTGGTTTTCCATTTCCAAAAGTAATACAACATGCTTAAAAATATTGCAGTAATACTCACTTTCCTTATCACACATTTCACGATTGTCTTTTCACAGGATAATCGCTGGAGCCTCGAGGACTGTATTCAATATGCCATGGAAAACAATATTACCATCAAACAGGCAGACCTGAATACAAAATATAGTAAAAACCTGCTCGACCAATCAAAAACATCCCGTTTACCCAACCTGAACGCCAGCTCAAATTACAGTTATTCACTGGGGAGGGCGCTTGACCAGACCACCTATGAATTTACAGACAACCAAAGGATCAATTCTATCAGTGTCAATGTCAGCTCTGGCGTGAACCTGTTCAATGGTTTCCAGAAAAGAAACAGCATTGAGCAAAACCGGATCAACCTCATGTCGGCCTACGAAGATGTAAAAAAAATCAAAAATGACATCTCCCTGAACATCGCTGCCGCTTATCTGCAGATTCTCTTCAATGAGGAGCTGCTCGCGGCAACAAAAAACCAGGTGGAGATTACCCGTCAACAGGTGGAGCGGACCCAAAAACTGGTGGATGCCGGAAAGCTGGCCCGGGGCAGCTCCCTTGAAATCCAGGCACAACTTGCTGCGGAAGAGTTGAACCTGGTGAATGCTGAAAATCAACTACTATTATCCTACCTGAACCTGCAGCAAATGCTCGATCTACCGTATGATCCTGACTTTAAAATTATCGTTCCGGATCTTTCTGAACCGGAAGAGAGCCGCCTGGTTGTTGATATGATGGAGATATTTCATACATCGGAACAGATCATGCCCCAGATCCAGGGAGCTGAATATAACCTTGAATCATCGATGAAGGATCTCGATATTGCCAAAGGCATGAGGTACCCATCGCTCTCCCTGTCGGGAAACTACAATACGGGGTTCTCCGATATCAGGGAGAAGATAGTCGATACCGATCCATTGGGTCTTCCAATCATGGGAAAATACCCGTTCTTTGAGCAGATCAGCGACAACCTGAGCGTGGGCGTGGGACTCGGACTAAATATTCCGATATTCAACGGCGGCCAGGTGAACGCTGCCGTGGCAAATGCACGGATCAGCATTGAAAGCGCTCAGCTCGAGCTGCAGAAGAGAAAAAATGACCTGTTCCGCGACATTCAGCAGGCCTACACAGACGCAGTGGCAGCGCTGAAAAAATATGAATCGACCGGGAAGGCTTTGGTCTCCATGGAAGAGTCGTTCAACTACACGGAGAGGAAATTTGAAGTCGGACTGGTAAACACGGTAGACTACAATACTTCCAAAAACCAGTTGATCATCACCCAATCCGACCTGCTGAAAGCAAAGTATGACTTTATTTTTAAAACCAGGATTCTGAACTTCTACAAAGGGGAACCGATCACATTATAATGTAAAATATGTCTAACAGATGAACCCCTCATCATTGGGAATAGATATTTTGCTTCGCCGAGCTAAAGGTTCAGCGGTGCAAAGACACCTGCCGGCAGGCAGGCAGGAAAGAACATGTATAAATATGCCGGTAGCGAACACTTCCATGATGAGGCTCGCCGAACCTCCTTTAAAAATAATTAT
>CAYOVC010000367.1:0-2768 GCA_964407305.1 uncultured Bacteroidaceae bacterium
CACGAAATGCACAGCCCCAGCGGGGTGGAATGTCTGTAGAACGAAATGTCTGTAGAATTTTAAATATGATCAACTTCAAAAATAAAACAGTCTGGATCACCGGAGCCTCCTCAGGGATCGGGGAGGCCCTCGCGGAGGAGTTTGCCCGCGACGGTGCCACCGTCATCATCTCCTCCCATGAGGCCGATGAGCTCGACCGTGTAAAAAACAAACTCGCAGCCATAAACCCGGCGGTTCATCCCGTGGTATTCAACCTGGGTGATCCCGTTGCTGTGCAGAACGCTGCCGAACAGGTACTGCAGCAATTCGGACATGTCGATGTGCTGATGAACAACGGCGGTATCTCCCAGCGATCCCTCGTGGCTGAGACGCCCGTGGAGATCGACCGGCGCCTGATGGAGATCGACTATTTCTCCGGGGTGATCCTGGCGAAGGCGGTGCTGCCCGGGATGATCGACAGGGGAGCGGGCTGGTTCGGTGTTACCAGCACCATCGCCGGCAAGTTCGGGTTTCCCCTGCGCTCGGCCTACTCTGCCGCCAAGCATGCGCTCTTCGGATTTTATGAGAGTCTGCTGGCCGAGAACCACCGCCATGGCATCCGTGTAACGATGTTCAGCCCCGGTCGGGTGCGTACCAACATATCCCTGCACGCGGTCGACAGGGAAGGGAAGGAGCGGGGCGTCATGGATCCGGGACAGGCCCACGGGATCACTCCGGAAAAATGCGCCCGAATAATGGTCAGGTCCATGAAACGCGGTCGACGCGATGTGCTGATCGGCGGTAGCGAATTGCTGATGGTCTATATCTATAAGTATGTCCGCTGGCTCTACTACCGCATGGTCAGGAAAATGAACCCTTATTAGGGATATGGACAACAGAATCGACAAATACCTTTGGTCGGTGCGGATATACAAAACCCGCGCCATGGCCACCGAAGCGTGCCGCAAGGGCCGCGTGATGATCGGCGACATGTCGGTAAAACCATCGCGAACCATCCAGTCAGGCGACATCATCACCGTCCGCAAACCCCCTGTAAACTATGCATATAGAGTGCTCGACCCCATCCAGAAAAGGGTCGGAGCGAAGCTCGTCGAAAATTACATGGAAGATATCACCCCGCAGGAGGAGTTGGATAAGCTCAACATGCAGGACGATTTTTATGTAACGAGGGATCGCGGGGCCGGCCGCCCTACCAAAAAGGAGCGGAGGTTGCTGGATAAACTGAGGAAGAAATAGCATTCTATCCCAGCATTTTTGTTTTTACATGCGAACCCAGTAGTCCTCAATGTCAATAGAGTCGGACTGGCTGGATGATAAAGTTCGAGAACAATGCCTGTCCCGCATTTGAGCGGGGGCGCGCAAAATTCTTAAGACGCAGTATACTGGCGTATTCGAGGAATTAAGAATTTTGGGGCAATGCAGCTATCGGACTTTATGGACAGCCTAACTAATAAAATGTCCGCTGATCGATTCATAGTTATACACCTTGTCGATCACATCGGCGAACAGGTCGGCGACAGAGATCACCTTGATCTTTTCGCACTGCCGCTTCAATGGGATGGAGTCGGTGACGATCAGCTCGTCGATGGGCGACTCCTTGATCCGCTCACAGGCGGGACCCGAAAGTACAGCGTGCGATGCTACCACGCGGACGCTGAGGGCACCCTGACTCTTCATCATGCTGGCGGCAAAGGTGATCGTTCCGGCGGTGTCGACCATATCGTCGACAATCACCACGTTCTTGTCGCGGATATCACCGATCGCCTTGATCTCCTCTACCACATTCGGCTTTTTCCGGAGTTTGTAACAGATGATCATGCTGGCATTCAGGAACCGTGAGTAGGCGTTGGCTCGTTTGGTACCGCCCATATCAGGTGCGGCCACGGCAAGATTCTCCAGGTTCATTGTTTTGATGTATGGGACGAAGAGTGACGAGGCATAGAGATGGTCCACCGGCACATCAAAAAATCCCTGCAGCTGATCGGCATGCAGATCCATCGTCATGATCCGGTCTACCCCCGCTGCGATCAGCAGGTTGGCCACCAGTTTGGCACCGATCGAGGCCCTGGGCCTGTCTTTGCGGTCCTGCCTTGCATAACCGAAATAGGGAATCACCGCCACCACCTTGTAAGCCGATGCCCGCTTGGCTGCATCGATCATCATCAGCAGCTCCATCAGGTTATCACCCGGTGGAAAGGTCGACTGGATAATAAAGACGGTGCGGCCCCTGACACTCTCATCGTAGGCCGGCTGAAACTCACCGTCACTGAATTGATAAAGGCTTGTCCGCCCGAGATCCTGACCGAAACTCTTTGCGATCTTTTCTGCAAGATACATTGATGACCTCCCGCTGAAAAATTTGATCGGTGTCTTAATGCTCATTGTTCAAGGCTGCTTAATTGGGTGATTCAATTGTCAGCAAAAGTAAGCATATTGAATCAAACTTACCCGTCCGGCACCATACTTTTTTTTACCCCCTGCTCCGGGACCCTCAATCCCCGCTTCCTTCAACGCTCAATCCCCGCTTCCTTCGTCCCACTCTACATGATCCGTCAGTCTACCATGCTCCCCGCTCCTTCCGCTCCCCTGTTCCCCTGTTCCCCTGCTCCCCGCTCTTCACCCTCCTGACTCCGCTCTCCACTCTCCACTCTCCGCTCTCCGCTCTCCGCTCTCCGCTCTTTGCTCTCCCCTCTCCGTTCCCCCGCTCTTCCGCTCCCCTGTTCCCCTGCTCCCCGCTCTTCACCCTCCTGACTCCGCTCTCCACTCTC
>CAYOVC010000368.1:0-2765 GCA_964407305.1 uncultured Bacteroidaceae bacterium
GAGTGAACAAGATAATAAGCGATATCAAAATCTTTAGGAAGTGCCGCGAGTTTTTCAGGTTTAAGAAGATCGCCCTCCTGCACCGTATGGTTTTTCAAATGAAGCAGCTCGTCGGGGACCCTGGATTTGTCCCTGACGATCGAGTGAACCTCATGTCCCCCTTCAAGTAGTACAGGCAATAATCTTTTCCCGATATAACCCGTTAAACCAGTCAGTAATATTTTCAAGTGCAGTAGTTCTTGGTTATAAAATACGTCGTTATTATTCTAACAAACCATGTATGGTTTTGTTATCTGAAAACTATAAAAACAGGCAATAATGGATAAATGTGCAATAGGATTGATCATTTGTTCTCTATTTTTACAAAATGGTCTTTCAAAAGATCAAATATAAGTTAATTATGGACTTTATAAAGATCATAAGAAAGCAGATTTAAGCAGAAGGGCAGTCTTTTATGACATGCCCGGTTTTTCCTTTCGCGAGTATGTTAATATTAAATCGGATCATTCATTTGAAGCAGTCACACTCGATACACTGTTATCAAATCATCTTGAAATAAGTATGGATGTGGGAAAGCACACTAAACCAATAAAACATTATCACGACTATATCCGAACGGGTTATTACCCTTTCTTTCTCGAAAACGAGGCAAGCTATCACAAAAAAATCGAGGAAATCATCAATGTTGTTATGGAAATTGATATTCCTCAATCTTTCGATATTTCACTGCATAGTATTGAAAAAATTAAAAAGCTCCTCTATATCATTTCCAGCTCTACACCTTTTAAACCAAATATTGTACAATTAAGTGAGCGGATCGGAACAACACGAAACACGGTAAAAAATTTCTTGCACTATTTAGAAAGAGCTCAGATTATTCATCTTTTACATTCTGATTCAAAAGGAATTAGCAGTCTGAAAAAACCTGATAAAATTTACCTCCATCACCCAAATCTCATGTTTACTTTTGCAGCTGAAAATAGTAATATTGGAACATTAAGAAAAACATTTTTTTATAACCAGTTGAGTTATTCAGAGCATTTGACTTCATCAAAAAAGGCTGATTTTATTGTAAATGACAGATATACATTTGAAATTGGAGGAAAGAATAAGAATAGATCTCAAATTAAAGGACTAACAGATGCTTTTCTGGCTATGGATAATATTGAACATGGCCATCTTAATAAAATCCCCCTCTGGTTATTCGGGTTTCTCTATTAACATCTTTTAATAATCCTGACTCTGAACGCTATTTTTATCAACCTGAACGATTTGGTTTTCTGAAATTATATCAGTTCAGCTTTCTGCCCATCGTGCCTTCGGTAAGTTTCCAGGTATATTTCTAAAAATATCCAGTGGAGCCCGGCTTCGTCTATTGCAACACAAAACTAATAGGAAAGAAGAACATTACACTCACCGCCTTCCCCCGCTGTCTTCCCGGGGTCCACAGGGGAGATGACATTACCACCCAGATGGCCTCTTTGTCAAGCGCAGGGTCAGCACCCTTCACCACCTCAGCATCGACAACCCTGCCCTGGGCATTCACCACAAACTTAACAGTTACCTTCCCCATGACCCCGTTCTCAGCTGCAATTTCCGGATATTCAAGGTTGGCAGCAATGTACTTTCTGAACTCCAGGGCCGGTTCGCCAATATTAAAGGTAGGCATATCCTCCACAATAACGAAGACATCATCTTCAGGGATCACCTCTTCACCAACATCCAAATTTGAAAAATCATACCGCGTATCTCTATCCACCTCCTCGAATGGGCCCTTACCATAAAAACTGTAAAAGAGAGTAAATATTATCTTCTTCTGTATGTAAAGTGCACACATAAAAAGTACTGCAAAAATATTGCCAAGCTAACAAGATTCAGAAAAAAATGTAGAACAACAGCTCTGTCAATTAAAGAGAGAATCCGACAACCACAAAATCACTGGTTCGTCTATAAAATATGCTACAATTATTCAAGGAGAGAAATCCAAAGGTGGACACTTAACCTGCCCTTCTCCTGGTAAAAAGTGCGATCACAACTGAAGTTACAATCCCCATCACCAACGTGCCCACTAGTCCGGTTACAATGTAGTTTTTCAGACTGAAGTAATCTTCAGCCTTCTCCAATGTCATCTTTCCAGTATCAACGACATATTGAATCATATTTGTAAAAAAATCTGGTGTAATTATAGTCGTTGTGATCCATTGCGTTACCGGGCTCAATACTGTAACAATGGCGGTAATAGATAGTCCGGTAAAAAACCCCTGCTTCCAGGTCATGGTTCCCCCATAATAGTTCCTCCGCTTATCAAGCAATGCAAACAGGTACACCAGGATCGCGGGAACAGCAAAGAAATTAGTAACAATAGCGTGCTTATCAATATGTGAACCGTGAAGTCCGCTCATCTTCTCCAATATCATCCAAAGTAGATGCACCAGGAAAAAAGCAATTGCCCATTTGATTTCAATTTTAAATTGTTTCATGGTTGTAAATTTTAGTTCATAATAATTCAGCACCAGGCAAGGCTGTTGTACCAACAAACAATCGGTTAACAATTCAGGTTGATAAATGGTTCATTACCATTCTGAATATTACGTAATTGCAGGTTCCTTGCCGTTGCCGACCCCAATTCTTCATCCCAAATCTTTAATCTTCTCCTTTTTTTTTCATAATTTGGTTTTTGAATCTGGCACTACCCTCTCACCAAACACCTCTGGTGTTTTATCGACATACAATCTGTAGTAACTGAAACCGCTCTGCCATGCCTG
>CAYOVC010000369.1:0-2758 GCA_964407305.1 uncultured Bacteroidaceae bacterium
ACTGATTTATTGTACTTTATAAATTACAAACTGATAAAAATATGATAAATTGAATGTAATCGGACAGTTGTACTGTTGGTTAATAGATCAACAATAAAATATTCGGATCTGATTGAATGTAATTAGAATTGCTCAAAAACCACCATCCTCCGATAATAACCTATGCCTCATAAAACAACACATTCCTGACCTTTATTGTTATTCGATTCACAAAACATTTTGTCACTCCCCTTTTTAGCACTATTTTTGCATGAAACTGAACAGATGAGAACGGAGAAGGATTTTCTTGGTACCATGGAGCTGCCTGATGAAGCATTACACGGCATCCATTCCATACGTGCATCCATGAACTTTCCCAGCCAGGAGCCTTTTCAATTTGAATGGTACAAATCGTCGGGTAAGGTAAAAATTGCCTGCTATGAGACAGTCATTCGATTCCGGCAGGCACTTGAGAAGGAGCACCCGGATCTGCTCCATGAGCTGAGAATTCCCTCACTTGAAATCCTCAACGCCCTTATTGCATCGGCCACCGAGGTGAGCGGAGGCGAGCACTTCCTGCATTTCATTGTTCCGGCGATCCAGGGGGGTGCAGGCACGAGCATCAACATGAACATCAATGAGATCATAGCCAACAGGGCGCTCCAGCTACTTGGGGAAAAACCCGGGAGTTACAGCATCATCGATCCCATAGAAACCGCGAACATTTACCAGTCGACCAACGATGTGATCCCCACTGCCCTGAAAATAGCTGTGATGGAGCTGCTCAACAGCTTAGAGGCGGCAGTTAACGAAACCCGGCAGTTCACTGAAACGCTGGAGAAAAAATACCGCAGCACCCTTCGGGTCAGCTACACCCAGCTTCAGGAGGCGGTGCCGGGCACTTACGGACAGCTGTTTGGCAGTTACAGTGAGGCATTGTCGCGCGATTGGTGGAGGATCTCGAAGGCCTTTGAGCGCATCAAGCAGGTCAACCTTGGCGGCGGTGCCATAGGAACCGGCATCTCCATCCCGAGGTTTTTTATCATGGAGGTTGTGGGTCAGCTTCGGAAGGTAACCGGACTGCCCCTCGCGCAGGGGGAGAATCTCACAGATATAACTGCCAACCAGGATTCACTGGTGGAGGTACATGCCATCCTGAAGGCCCATGCGGTCAACCTCGAGAAGATGGTGAGTGATCTGCGGCTGCTTTCGTCGGGGCTTTCAGGAGAAAAAGAGGTTCACATCCCGGAGCGCCAGGCCGGCAGCTCGATCATGCCGGGCAAGGTCAACCCTGTCATACCGGAATATGTTGTCTCGGCGGCGCACCAGGTCTACAGCAACGACCAGTTGATAACCACGCTTGCCGCGCAGGGCAATTTCGAGTTGAATGCTTATCTCCCATCGATCGGTCATGCACTGATTGGCAGTCTGAAGCTGCTCATCTCAATGAACACGGCAGTAAGCGACCATCTGCTCGCGGGGTTGGAGATCGATAGCACAGCGGCCACATCCAGGCTGTTTCATAGTCCGGCGGTCACCACTGCCCTATCGCCCCTTATTGGCTACCACCGGGCAGCTGAGCTTTCAGGATACATGAAAAAGCAAAAAGCAGATATATTTACAGCCAACGACGCATTAAAAATTATGGCGGGTGAAAAGCTGAAAAGAATATTAACGGCCGAATATCTGATAAAAAAGGGGTTCCAGGTGAAGGATATCATTGATTTTAACAGGGGAGCGCAGTGAAGGGAAGCAATGCAAAGCCACATATAGGGATTTTCGGAAGGCGAAACAACGGAAAAAGCTCGCTGATCAACTCACTGACGGGTCAGGATGTCGCGATCGTTTCGGAAGTTCCCGGAACGACGACCGATCCGGTTAAGAAGTCGATTGAGATCCCGGGGATCGGTCCGGTAGTGATGATCGATACTGCGGGGATGGATGATATCGGGGAGTTGGGTGGCAAGCGTGTGGGGCGAACGCGGGATACGATCAGGAAGATTGATCTTGGGGTTCTTGTGTTGGCAATGAACCAGTTTGGGGCACCGGAGGAGCAGATGATCGCTGAGTTTGAGAAGTGGGAGGTGCCCTGGGTAGTTGTGCATAACAAAAGTGATATTCAGCCGGTGGGAAAGGTGTTGCCTGAGAAGCTTGGAGCGGAGCATGCCGGGCGGTTGATTGAATATTCATCGGTTGATCCTGTGAATAAAGAGTTGCTGGTAAAGTTGATGCGCGACCACATCCCGGAGACTGCTTATCTCTCGAAATCGCTGGTGGGTGATATCATTCGGCAGGGTGATTTGGTTTTGCTTATTACTCCTATCGATGATGAAGCGCCGGAGGGTCGCCTGATCCTTCCCCAGGTACAGATGATCAGGGATATTTTAGACAATGATGCCATTGCCGTGGTGGCGAAGGAGCGGGAGATCGACACGTTGCTGAGGAGACTGCAACCCCGGCCGGCGCTAGCGATCTGCGACAGCCAGGTATTTCTGAAGGCGGATGGTTCCGTGCCGCCGGATATTCCCCTGACCAGCTTCAGTACGGTGCTGGCGCGGTACAAAGGCGATTTTGAGAATTACCTGCGGGGAACGCCCAGGCTTTCAGCATTGAAGAGTGGCGACAAGGTATTGATTTTAGAGTCCTGCACGCACCATGTGTCGTGCGACGATATCGGGCGGGTGAAAATTCCGCGGTGGTTGTCACAGTTCAGTGGTGCTGAGTTGGAATACGAAGTCGTGAGCGGTTTGAGCGATGTACCGGGGGAGATCACCGATTA
>CAYOVC010000370.1:0-2755 GCA_964407305.1 uncultured Bacteroidaceae bacterium
ATCTGCAACCCGGCCGGTGAACTGAGTGCAGCATGGGAACGACAGATCGCAGGCTTCAGCTCATCTTTCATCTTGCTACCCAGCGCATCCGTGTCGATCGCTTCCCCGATCCGGCACCCTTCGCACAGGTATATGGCCAGTTTTTTCTCCACAGATTTATATTTTCATTGCTTTAAGCGCCGCTGCAGTGGCATCCTTTACCGATGCCGAAACATCCATCGGCTTTTTGGCACATGCTGCGATATAGATCCCATCCTCCTGCTCATTACCGTAAAAGCACTCCTCATTACGCTTCACACCCGGCACCCCGTTCGCCGGGACGATCCCTGTTGCCAGCACGACCATGTCGAACGCTTCATGCACCTTCCGTCCGGAGCCAATATCTTCAGCGACCACCGTAAGTTTGCCATCCTCACCACGCAGCTCCACCCGAGCCACCTTTCCCTTCACCAGGCTGATGCTCCCGCACTGCTCCACCCGCTTCAGAAAATCTTCATTTCGTCCGGTTACCCGCAGGTCGATATAAAAAATCGTGATCTTCGTCTTTGGCAACAACTCTGCAACGTTCAGTGCATGCTTCAGGGAGGCGGAGCAGCAAACCGCCGAGCAATACGGCAGGTGGTTCCTGTCGCGCGATCCGGCACACTGCACAAAGGCGACCGAGGCAGGAGAGGCCCCATCCGACGGTCGCCTGAGCGATCCCCCGTCAGGACCGGTCACCGTCAGCAGCCGTTCGAATTCTGTATTGGTAACCACATCGGGCAATTCGCTGTAGGATAGTCCCTCGAGCTTCGTAGCATCGTAGCTCTTCCATCCGGTGGCCACGATCACAGAGTGTACCGCGAGGGTCTGCTTCTGCGCCATTGCCTGATGCTGTACCGATGTTTGCTGCTGCGCCATTGCCGGCAGGTCGATCGCACCGTAGCTGCACACTTCGGCACACTTTCCGCACGTTTCGCCCAGGCAGGTTGCTGCATCAATGTCATATTTCTGCGGGAACGCCAGGGGGTGAGGCAGGTAGATCGCCCTGGTGGTCCCCATGCTGTAGTTGAACGTATCGGGCCGCTCCACCGGGCACACAGCGGCACATTCGCCGCATGCGGTGCAAAGATCGGTCACCATTTGGGGCGATGTAACCACCTCCACCTGCATGTTTCCCCTTTGCCCCCGGATGTTTTTCACCTCGGCATGGGTAAGCACACGAATCCGCGGGTTGTTGCGGACCCGCCTGAAATTAATCTCCATGCCGCAGGTGGGCGGACAAAGCTTCGGGAAGTAGTTGTGCATCTTCACCACGTTGCCACCGAGGTGGGGGGAGCGCTCCAGGAGGATCACATCCCGCCCGGCCTCTGCAAGCTCAACTGCCGAGGTTACCCCTGAAATTCCGCCGCCGATGATAAGGATGGGTTGCATGCTGTTTATATCTGGTGTAAAATAGCACCCTGGATTAACATTCAGGGGGTTCGCCTCAGTTTCGCTAGCTTCCGGTGATCATATTACCCACCTTCCGCCGGATCATCTCCCACTCCCCGGTTTCAGGATCAAACCGGCAATTGGCAAAGGCCTCCCAGTCGGGTTTCAACTCCGGGTGATCGGTCCTGAAATAGTACCCCGGCCAGCGCGTCTCCTCACGGAACAGCATTGTCCGTATATGCGATTCGGCCTGCCACATCCGGTGTATGTTCTCCCAGCAGCGCATCAGCTCATTCGGATCGGAAGCCGCCAGCTTATCAGCATCCTCCTTCATGAACTGCAGGAACTCCAATCCCTTTTCAAGCAGTGCGGCTGAAGTTTTAAACCCAACAGATGCACCCCCGGCATATTCGTCCATGATCTTCTGGAGGCGGAACATAAACATTTTCGGCTTGATAAAATGGGGGTTCACATCCGGATCATTGGAGTAATCCTTGTGCGCCTCGAAAACCTCCAGTGGTTTGAAAACCATCTCCTTCATTTCACTGATCCGCTCGTCATCTATCGCGGGCAGATCGGGGTTATCCAGGCAGAACGCGATGGCCGCCTTCCCGGCGATCCGTCCCTCGGTAAATGAACCCGAAGAGAATTTATGGGATGAGGCTCCGGATGCATCGCCGGCAGCAAACAGTCCCGGCACGGTGGTAAGGTTGTCGTAACCCCAGTGTGTTTCTTCATCGGCCAGATCCCTGGGTCCGCTTACCCAGGCTCCCGACGCACCGGAGTGCGAGCTGATAAAGTAGGGTTCACAGGCTGATATCTCCGAGGGTGTCTCCTCCGGCATGATGTTGTGTGCTGCCCAGTTCAGGGCCTGACTAACGGTCATATCGAGAAAATCCTCCCACGCTTCCGACTCGAGGTGCTTGAGTTTCCGCTTTGCCTCTTTCTCATCGGGGATGTCGGCCACCAGTTTCTGAATCGCCTCATCGGTACGCATGTAAATCGGACCGTTCCCCTCTTCCAGTTCGAGCAGCATCAGGTAATTCCTGAGGTTGGCAGGTGTGGGCTTCGCTGTTCCATAGGGCGCCCATTTCTCGAGCTCTCCAGCCCGTGTTACCATATAGTCCTCCCCTTTCGCATTGGTCGCTTTCGACTTAAAGAGCAGGAACCAGGCGCCAACCGGACCATATGAATCCTTGAAGCGTACGGGAACGAAACGTACCTCCTGACAGGTCATCTCGGCCCCGGCTTTCAGTGTGAAATAGGCACTCGCCCCGGAGTTGAACGGCGGGAACCCCGCGCGAACGAGAACCCCCCCCACCGAGAGGGGGGTGGAAAGGGC
>CAYOVC010000371.1:0-2749 GCA_964407305.1 uncultured Bacteroidaceae bacterium
CACGGATCAGAATTGGTCAGCAAGTGAGATTCAATATTGACGCCTATCCAGGAACCGCTTTCGGACTCATTGAGGGAACAGTGGCCTCAATACCGGAAGATGCATCTATCTATTCAAATGTTCATGGTTTTCCGGTCTTATGCACTATTCAGCAGGAATCCCTCCATCCACCGGGAATCTCCAATCTGAAACTAAAAAGTGGCATGACCTGCACCGGGCTGTTTGTTTTATCAAAGAGATCAATCCTGAATCTGATTATTGAAAGAGGAGAAAAAATATTCCTTCCCGACTATAGTAAACAAGATAATGAATAGAAAAAGACATATTAAGGTCAAGCAGCACGACGTCACAGATTGTGGACCCGCTTGTGTCGCTTCTGTGGCTGCCTGGCACAATTCGCACATACCTGTTGCGCGCATCAGGCAAGCTGCCGGTACAGACAAACTGGGAACAAGTGCACTTGGACTTATCAGGGCATTTGAATCGATCGGAATGTCAGCCAAAGGGATCAAATGCAATGGAGATCACCTCAATCAAATCCCACTTCCAGTGATCGCTCACCTGGTTTTAAAAAACAAGCTCCAGCACTATGTAGTGATCTATGGCGTATCAAAACGAAAAGTAAGGATCATGGATCCGGCAACAGGCAAATTTGAAACCATGCCAAGAGAAGCATTCGAGCTGCTTTGGTCAGGTGTCCTTATTATCTCCGCACCGGGAGCAGAATACCAGCCATCAGAGAAACACATTTCCAACAGAAAAAGATTCTTATACCTATTAAAACCTCATCAACACATACTTTTTCAGGCAATTGTCGGTGCTGCTTTGTACACCCTCCTTGGATTTTCCACCTCTGTATACATTCAAAAACTCACAGATTACATTATCCTCTTTCAATTAAAACAGGCACTTCATGTGGCAGGAATCATTATGCTATTAATCATAGTTTTACAGGTTGTTTTATCCGTGATAAAAAACAGCATGATACTTCGTACCGGTCAGCTGATAGATGCCCGGTTGGTACTCGGGTATTACAAACATCTTCTTCAGCTTCCACAGCGCTTTTTCGACACCATGCGTGTCGGGGAGATCATCTCCAGGATCAATGATGCAGCAAAAATCAGGCAGTTCCTGAGTGATACATCCATCAATGTAATTCTGAATATCCTGATCATTGTTTTCTCCTGCATTGTTTTATATCTTTTTAATTGGAAGCTGGCGATAGTTGTATCATTAATCCTTCCGGTGTACGGACTGATTTACGGAATTGCAAACCGGATCAATCGCAAGCAGGAGCGCATCATTATGGAGAAAAGTGCTGAGCTTGAAAGCCACCTTGTTGAATCGATCAACAACATCAGGACCGTCAAGCAGCTCAACCTGGAACAGATGATGTCCGGAAAGATGGAGCACCGGTTTATTGAACTTCTGAGGGCCGGATACAGGTCCGGTACAAATGCGATTTTTACAACCACGGCTTCTGAAGTCATGTCAAAGACCTTTACCCTACTCATTCTCTGGTTATCTGCAGTACTGATTTTCAGGAATGAACTTACCATCGGACAGATGATGTCTTTCTATACCATTCTTGGATATATGTCGGGACCCGCTGCCGGCCTGATAACTATCAACAGGATCTATCAGAATGCAAACATTGCAGCAGACCGTTTATTTGAAATACTGGAACTGGAGAAACCGGAAACCGAAGGAGCAATAGAGGTAAGCGATCTGAAGGGGAAAGAGATCGTTTTCCGGAATGTTCATTTTTCTTATGGTACCCGGGGAGATCTGTTTTCAGAACTCGATCTGCGGATTGAACCGGCAAAAATTACAGCAATTATCGGAGACAGCGGATCGGGTAAATCCTCTCTTGCTCAGTTGATCTCTGGTTTGTATAAAACAGACAAGGGAAATCTGTTCATAGGAAACCACCTTGTCTCTCACTACAGTCAGCCAAGCCTTGGAAAGTGTATAGCTATTGTTCCCCAGCACACCGAACTGTTTTCAGGTTCAATTCTCGAAAATATAGTTCCTGGTATAGCAGTGCCTGACATGGAACGGGTGATGGAAATCTGTTCAAAAACAGGGTTATGCGGTTTGTTGAATACCTTGCCCCAGGGCATCAAAACCCAGGTTGGAGAAAAGGGGATGTCGCTCTCGGGCGGTGAAAGGCAGAAGATTGCACTGTCCAGGGCGATTTACCGTCAACCATCCATCCTGATACTTGATGAAGCGACCTCATCAATGGATACTGATTCAGAAATAAAAGTATTGAATATCATGACTGAAGAGAGGGACAAGGGCAAAACCATTCTTTATATCTCTCACAGGCTCTCATCAACATCGTATGCAGACAACATTGTGATATTGGAACAGGGAAAGGTACTGGAGGCCGGAGATAAGCAATTGTTATCTTCCAGTGACGGATACTACCAGAATTTACTGAACAAAACTTGTGGGAGATCAAAAGGAGTTTTGTATCTTTAAACTCGAAACAGAAAAGAAACAAATAGCTGAATAAATCACCTCTTTTTTATTAGGACTGAAAGGCTTTTTGCAGATATTTACAATCAGATTAAATATTTTTTATCATGAAAGAAAAAAGCATTGAACTACTAAACAAAGCTGTCTCTGATGAGCTTGCAACAGTTCATCAATACATGTATTTTCATTTTCACTGTGATGACCAGGGATATGACCTGCTTGCAAACCTATTCAAACGTACCGCGATCGAAGAGATGATCCATAT
>CAYOVC010000372.1:0-2734 GCA_964407305.1 uncultured Bacteroidaceae bacterium
TTCCGGTTACCGGATGTCCTATATGGAATTCGCATCCCGAAAAGGCAGCAAGATCACCATTCCCGGTTGCATCAACAAACGTTTTTGCTTCCCATAATTCCTCGCCGGAATTGCTTATAGTCACTATCCTTTTTAATTTACCTCCTTCAACATCTGCCCTGGCAACCCTTGTGTAATAGCGCAGGGAAACCCCCGCTTTTAAACACATTTCTTCAAGAATAAGTTTCATGTTTTCAGGATCAAACACGTATGGAAATACGCTGGCACCCCTATTTTTTATCTCACCCATCAGTTCCTGCATAATTCCTTTTTTGTTTACAAAATCAAGAAGTTCGTTCATCAAACCAGATGTCCAAATCCCCCCCAGACACCCCTGCATTTCAATAAGGGCAGTACGGACTCCAGTACGGGCAGAAGCCAATGCTGCTGCAAAACCCGCGGGGCCACCACCACAAACAATCACATCATATTCATGCTTTTCCACGTACGCGTTTAATTTCTGTCTATTCTCAATTCCTACGTTTTTTATTGAAGAAAAAGAAGTTAGACTGCTCCCCAGAAACAAAGCACCCAATGCGTTTTTTTGAATAAAAGATCTTCTTTTCATATTATATAAGAATTTATTTTCTTCCCAAAATTTATTTCTGACAAAAAAGATTAAATATTTTCCCTGTTTGTGGAATTTGAATATCCTTATTTATTCGAACAAGTGCATGTGCATGAAAATCATCACTCATTCGAGGTATTATGCCACCCACGAAACCACTTGGCCATTTATCTTCGTCGTAAAACCAAGCTTCAATTTCTAATGAGTCAGAAATACAAACTGCAGCATCCATAGCCTCCCACCATTCGTCTCCCAAATATTCGGTTAACAATCCAATACGACTATAAAAGATATAGGTTGGTGTAGTTCCTCTTTTCATGCGATTTTATAATGTATGCTAAAAATTGTCATTCTGACATAAATTAGAGTCTTTTTCGCTTTTTCGTTGAGGATATCTCATAGGCCGATATCAGATTTTCAACCGTGACTCCCCTTGGTACAGCATCTCCGCTCCCAAGAAAAAAATAGGGACTCTCCGGCAACCCATCGAGGAACTCCTCAACGGATTTCGTAAATGCAGCATTATCTGTTATGACAAACTGGTTGCATTCAATTCCGCCGGCGATTACTTTCCCTGCCTTCTCCATTATTTTTATAGCCTCAGGGAAATCACAATCGCCTGTTGGTGGTGGAGAGATTTCAATGATCCCATCAAATTTCCGCTCAGCTATTTTATCAAGCATGAGTCTGATTTTGCCACACATGTGAACCAGCAGTGGTTTATCATATTCATGAGCCAAATCGGCAAATTCATCGAGTTGCGGGAAGGCATAGGCTTGTATCCAGTCGGGCATGGAGTTGGCAGTGTTAGTATTTTCATAACAAATAATAACATCGGCAGGAGATCGTGCTGAAAGCTCGATGTACTTCTTTTTGTTTTTCATCATGGTTGCCATGGTAAGTTCCAGTTCAGAGGGGTCTGCCATGTAGATGTATGTAAAGTTTTCAACTCCAATTTGTTTGGTAAGCAGATCATAAAAAGGACTATCTTGCATACTGGCCGACAAAATTTTTTCCGGATATTTGTCCTTGTAATATTCAATCTTACTAAAATCTTCAACCGGATTTGTATGTTCCTGCACGTAACGGAATACTTTCAAATCTTCCACGGTCTTTATCAGGTATTCCGTTGGAAAAGGAATAAAGGGCGACTCAGGAACAAACCGCGAAACTTTACGGATAGTACCTAAGGGGGTGGTAAACTCCTCAGTTTCGTATTCTCCTTCCCTTTTCTTAGAATGAACTACCGATTCGTCCAATATATCCTTATATGCTTCAACCCCTCGCAACATGTCTGTTCCCAGCTGCATTTGCATTTCAATGACATGCTGGTTTTGATATTCTTCAGGCAGGCCTGATTGGGCATAGCCATCCAGACAGGGGAGGAAAGGCATCTTCTCAATGCCTTTTTCATCCAATAATTTAATAAACCGGTTTTTCATACTGATTTTGATTGTTATTTATTTTCTGTAAAAAATTTTGGCACTGAAAGGTTCAAGTCCTATTTTACCTGAATTTAAAGCCCTATAAGTAAAACAGCTATTCTCATCATACTTTAATCCTTAAGAAAACAATTTATCCGGTTGTAAAAATAGGTCAGTTAATCCTTCGAAAATATCACAATGCGTTATATTAATATGATATATGTTTCAACCCACAGGCTGAAATTTACACGGAACACTCAGCCTGAATTAAAGAATGGATGATGTAAGGTGCATGGTTGCTAATTCAGCATCATTCTGCCAGATTAACCAGGGCTTTCCAGTAATGAAATTGCTTATTCACGTTATGTTCAACAGTGGTAACCGGTTCATCCATCCACCTTCCGGAAACCATGCCGGTATAACTCCATACATTTTCAAAATTCATATGTGAATGACTACTCAGTGGCAATCCCAGAGAATTGTCCAGCCCTTTATTTTGCTATCCTGGGTGGTTTTTTCCTGTTTTCGGGCGCAGGAAGTGAGGATGATAACAATCAATCCCAAAAATATAAAACTTTTCAGCTTAATTCGCGTGCACCTTTCAATTGTTTTTGTCATTTTTTCGCCGGGATTTTTCATCCAAAGCATGATTTATTTCTTCGCTTTAAATATATATGTTTCATTTTTATTTAATTCAACTGGT
>CAYOVC010000373.1:0-2731 GCA_964407305.1 uncultured Bacteroidaceae bacterium
ATGTTGTTAACATTATCTGTTCAGCCTTGATACCCAACGAATTAAAAACCGACTTTCTTATTTTGCTTACAAGGGAATCGTCCAAACCCACAAGGTCAAAACCAACTATGAGAAAGGTATCTTTGTTATCACTTAGTGCAACCGTCTTTACAAACAAGTCATCATGCACCCCGGTAGATAATTCACCCCGCGGCTCAATCATAAATGTTGCTGTTTCCGGGGTAATAACAGCTTGTGAAATGCCGGCACGATAGGTCTCAACCTTATCAGAATCATGGTTTGTGCAGGCGATAACAGCTATTAATAATATAAAGAAATATAGCTTTTTCATTTTTCCGGTTTAATGTAAATTTGACGATAAAGTTAATCAATTGATACTATTCCAACAGTAATAATAATAACAAATCACCCCAGCTCAATAAGTGAAATCCCCTTCTGGTTATTTTCCCTTCTATAATAGGACAACGTGCTTAATATGGAAAACTTCTTCCGGACCAACAAAAATAGTTCTTGATTTTGTAAGAGGTGTTTCCCGAAGGACAGGACGGGCTGTGAGCTCGTTTCCCCCGTGTCTGCCTCAATAGCTATCGGGGCTACAATATTTATACTACTTGTAAAAAAGTACAACAGCACTCCTGGGATCTAAAGTCACTTTATTTTCAAGAACATTCTTCTCCTTGTCCATCCAGGAATAAATTTCATCGAGCTCAAAGGTTTTTGCCAGGTCAGTTTCATTAATAATTATCTTCGAATAGGGATAAGCACTGCCGTCTTTCACCGGCTCAAGATAACCTGAATTCCTGTCAAATCCCATCTCTTCCTGCCAAACGTTAAGTGTATAATTCTTTTCAGCTTTATACCCATCTCCAACGATCAGCTTTTTTATATAAAACATTTCATTTGGACTGCAATACAAATTATTTTCGATTGTGCCGGGATCAATAGAAGTATTCTTGTGGTTGGCAACAATGAGCGCAGAACCTAAATTCTTCATACAAAAAACCTCGTTGCCCGTAACAACATGAGCAAAATCCCCTTTCTCAGGCTTATCCCACTCGATCAGGTTTATCCCAATTTCATTTCCATAAACCAGGTTGTTTTTTATGGTACTTCTAATGCTGTGTGCGTTGGTCAATATTCCACTACCAGCATTTACCACGATATTGTTCTCAACCAGGATATCCTTTACCCTGTTATCCAGGTAAATACCAACTGCTAATTTTCGTTTACCAAAATCTTCGAGGCCTCCCATATTATCCGCTAAAATGTTGTTTCTGATGACATTATCAAATGTATAAGTAGTGTCTTTTCCCCATATGTAAATCAACCCCCCGTCGTGCATTGTAAGAAGTCCGTTTTTTACAACATTGTTTTCACAGGCAGTATTCCAGCCCTCGAAACGAATACCATTATAGCCTATACTATCAACATAATTGTTTCTAATGAGATTTGTATGGCACATTAATTCCTTGTCATTGTAAGGATGCTCCCGGTTCACCACGCAAATTCCGGTTGCCCCGTTCACTCCACTTACACCGTATCCTAAAACGAGCCCGGTGTTGTGTATCTTGTTATTTTCAATGATGGAATTTTTTGTCTCGAAATAGCGTATAGCGTTGCCCAAAATATTGTTGAAATAATTATCCGTGACATGGATTCCCTCAGAACGCTCTTCAACATATACCCCATACTTTCCAATGTCCCTGAAAGCAGAATTCCTCACGATGATCTCCTTGTTTCCTCCTTTTACAAGTATCCCTGTGTTGGATAAACCATTGAATCGCAAGTTTTCAATGGTAATATTCTCAATATTATTTTCAACAATAATACCATATGGCCCATAGCTTCCCAGGTATTCTTTCGTGTTGTCTACTGGTCGGGAAGAGTATATATAAACCTTCTTTTCACCTGAGTGATATACCCATTCATTGTCGCGATCGAGGAAGGCTTTCTTTCCATCTAAATAATAATTCCCTCCTTGCTTGCAAATCCTATATTTATTGGGGATAGCAGCAAGGATTGAATCGAAAACCAACTTTTGTTCCGTGTAATCAATAACATCCCTGTACAGATAACTCCAATTGTTTGTTTGGAGCCGTACTGTTGCTCCTCTTAGCTCATTGGCCGTGAAAGGAAGATCGTAATCTACCAGATGATCATTTCCGCCTCCGTCCATGGTTAAATATCCAACGTTTGGAAAACGCGCCAAAGTTTTTAACAGCCCGTTTTCATAAAGGTGTTCAATATTTTGATTGCAATCGGCCGAATAAACGTTGCCCTCTTCCCGGGTAAACCCTGTTATTTTAATGAACCCTGTTATCACAGGGATGTCGCCCGTGCCATATGAACTATAAACAATCGGCTTCCCTGCCTTTCCGGAACTTTTCACAACAAGGGTACCGGCAAAAGTATCCCCTGCTCTAAAAAGCACCCTGTCTCCCGCTTTTAATTTCAATTCATTTACACGTTCCAGGGTTTGAATGCTTTCTTCAGGAGAAGTGCCTTTTGACTTATCATTGCCTCCGTTCGAAACATAGTAATTTTTAGCTTCAACAACCAATGATATGGTTAGGAGCAACGCAAATAATCCGTATTTTCTAATCGTTGTCATTTTTTTAATCTTTCAATTATATCCATGGTTTAATATCGCCTTCAATTAAATTTTGGTAGAATCTTCAAACAACCCCACAGTTATAAATACAAAGGATGAGGCTTAAATGAATCTGTTTAT
>CAYOVC010000374.1:0-2720 GCA_964407305.1 uncultured Bacteroidaceae bacterium
GGCCAACCACCTTGGTGGATGCGAAAAAGTGTGCCCGTCCTGTTAAGGACCGCGGCACCTGAAAAACAGGAGTATCCTTTCGGATCAATCTTCCGTCATGCTCCACAACTTTTCGCATGTCATTCCTGTTTAGCGCCAAATCTGCAATGGCTTCGTTATGATGGTTCTGCTTTAACTGTGCCAGGTCTGATTTAGTTGGCAATGATAATATCAGATCTGCCAGGAGCTTCTCCTTCTTCGCCATAACCATCGCCGATCTCTTCATAAGATAATCCTTCCACTGCAATAGAAAATTGCGCATTAAATCTATCTTTCGATCATCCGGTTCAATCTGCCTTAATCCATCGGGCAAACTGCTGATCCCTGTAAACGTATTTCCCAGAACCGTCACCAGCCTTGTAATTGCTTTATTATCATCATTCATCTGTGCCGTCTTCAGATCATCGATTCTGTTGTGTAATTCCGGAATGAGAAAGTTAATATTGTAAAGAATATTGGCATGCTCCTGCTCCACATCAAAAAAGTGCTTTTCAAAACTGTTGTTCCTGAACTGATTAACAACCAAGGCTTCATAGGCCCATCGGGATGCCATTAGATCGCCAACAACCGGCACATATTCAATACCGGCTACTTTGGGATGAAGCTTGTCATATTTTACGATTACGCCCGACAACAATATAAGTGGAACCAGGATAAAGGGAATGATAATATAAATGGATATGACCGTTTTTAATCCGGCAGAAATGTTCAATCCCAGCATCACGGCAAAACAGGAGGTTGAAAAAAGAATCAGCCAGTAATAAAAATTCAGGTCCCGAATCTCCAGGATTGCATTCCCTAGTAGTATGAAAACAAGCATCTGAAAAGCTGATAAGACAAATAGAAAAAATATCTTGGAATTAAAATAGGAATACTTATTCAGATGCAGAAACGCTTCACGTACCCTTATTTTCCTGTCCCTGATAATCTCCTCGGCTGAGATAATCAAACCGACGAACAGTGAAACAATAACGCACATAAAGAGATAGGCAGGCAGATTCTCATTCAGGCTTAACAGGTAGACCGGACGGCCATCCTCCATTCCTCCAAGATGTTTGGTAAAATATCCCAGTATCAGGGCAAGGATCGGCGTGATGGACAGGGCCAGAAGAACAAATTGCCGGTCGGCCAGTTTGGAGAAAAAATTACGCATGCTGTAAATCCGGAACTGACTGAGCCCTGAGGGTACCCTGAAATTAAGCTCAGGAATGTTTTTCCTTTCCGGTTCATCCACCGGCCCGGCAAATTTCTCCCTGAACAGGCGGTACCAGTCTTGCGGACTGAAAAGCCGTTCCGTTGTATACTCTCCAAACTCATTTACCTTTTTTGCTTCGAGTATCTTTAAAATATCGTCGGTCTGAACATTTCCGCAGGTATCACACTGGATCTCTGAGGCATCCGCCCGCTTTGTTACATGCTTCAGGTAGGAGACCGAATCAAGTGGATTACCATAATACACAGGATACCCCCCCTTATCCATAATAATGATCTTATCGAAGAGTTTGAACATATCCGATGAAGGTTGATGGATATTAACCACAACTATTTTACCCGATAGTGCCTGCTCCTTTAACAGAGAAAGCACATTCTCAGAATCGGTAGAGGAGAGTCCTGAAGTGGGTTCATCGACATAGAGAATATAAGGTTCACGAATCAGTTCAAGTGCGATGTTCAGTCGTTTCCTTTGGCCACCGCTTATAAGCTTATGGAGTGGACTGCCTACCTTCAGCTCTCTGATATAAAAAAGATCAAGACTATTTAAAATGTTGTCAATACGCTTGTTGATCTCAGATTCGCCAAGATCACCCAGGCATAATTTCGCATTATAATAGAGATTCTGATATACCGTCAATTCCTCTATTAACATGTCATCCTGTGGCACGAAACCCATTATACCCTCTTGAAACCATTTTAAGTGATCCAATGAAATCCCGTTAATATCAATTGTTCCCCTGTCAGGTTGAATCATGCCATTAAGAATTCTCATCAGGGTAGATTTTCCTGTACCGCTTCCACCCATTACACCGGCCATCTCTCCGGCACAAAATTCCAGGCTTAATTCGTGAATACCATTGTCTGATTCAGGATAGGTGAAATCAATATCCACCGCACGAAGATTGATCTCCGGATAACCTGCTTTTAGGCGAAAAGCCGAAACAACATCACCATAATACAATGGAGTTGTCTGTTCAGACCTAACTGATGCACCTTTGGGAAGCAGGTAAATGTGATTCGGAAAAATACTTTTTCCATCCAGTTCCATCATCTCCTGTCCAATATAATAGAAGATATACAGATCTGCCTGGGAAATCTTTAAAAAAAAGAATTGTCCTCTTAATCCAGGCTTCTTCAAATGCCTGATATCTGAAAGCTGAAAACTCTCCAATCCACTTATAACCAGCAGTGATGACTTGTCGGGGACCTTATAAAACTTTTCAGTAATAAATGATCTGCAATTTCTGAATTCGTTTTCATTGATCATCAAAGCTTCAGAAATTGTATTGACTGCATCCAGAACGGTCTCATTGAACTCTTCCTGTGATTCACTGTGTGCCTCAAAATGTTTTAAAAATTGAATAATGCTGAATAGAATCAGAAATTTACTCTTGAGTGGTAGTTCTTCATTAATCTCATTGCAAATCATCAGGATCTTAACCGACAATAACGTGATCCGCTTCCTG
>CAYOVC010000375.1:0-2701 GCA_964407305.1 uncultured Bacteroidaceae bacterium
TAAAGAGGAAATTGAAGCTGTAGACTGGTACCAGCAACGTGTGGATGCCAGTTCAGATAAGCAGTTAAAAAAGATCCTGGAACACAACCGGGATGAAGAGATCGAGCACGCCTGTATGGCGCTCGAATGGCTGCGTCGCAATATGGACGGATGGGATGAGAATTTGAAGACCTACCTGTTCACGGACAAGGATATTACAAAGATAGAGGAGGGTTAGGAGAGAATTTATAAACACATGATTTAAACATTAAACGAAGATTATTATGAATATTTTGAAAAAAGCGCTTGCACCTCTTACCGATAAAGCATGGGATGAGATTACGGAGCAGGCAGGAAGAATTACAAAGGAGTACCTGACCGGGAGAAAGATTGTTGATATTGATGGTCCGAACGGACTGGCATATGGAGCTATCTCCACGGGTAGGCTTACCATTCCACCAAATCAATCCAAAACAGGAGTTAATTACGGGATACGTGAGGTGATTCCATTGCTTGAGGTAAGGAAACCTTTTACACTCGATCTCTGGGAGTTGGACAATGCCAGCAGGAATGCGGAAGATATTAATCTTGACAACCTTGAGGATGCAGCAAAAGAGATTGCCGCTTTTGAGGACCGTGTGTTTTATTATGGATTCGAAGCGATCAATGCGCCGGGACTTTTCAATGCAATGGAGGGAAAAGTAGAAAGTGTCGACCTGAAGGCGGAACAGTTTACACGGACCATCGCTGAGCAGGTAGTTAAGCTAAGGCAGAGGGCTGTGGAAGGACCATATTCATTGGTGCTTCCTGCGGCTGTATGGACGAAACTTACAAGTCAGCCGAGTATATATCCTGTTATACGGCAACTAAAGGATATCATCGGTGGTGAAGTGATTATCCACCATGAGAACAAAGATGTTTTTCTGGTAAGCGAACGTGGCGGAGACTTTGAACTCTCCATTGGTCAGGATATCTCTATCGGTTATGATGGGCATGATAGCGATAAGGTGAAGCTGTATTTTACAGAATCCTTCATGTTCCGGACCATCGGACCAGAAGCATTTACGGTGCTGAAACCACAGGTATAATTGAATTCAATGTTGCATTGCATGTAACAACACAATGGCTGATTTAGCTATTTATGCCTGGTTTTTAATATAAATTATTCTGACTACAAATCATAAAATCTAAATAGATGGAAAAGCACAAGGTAGAAATCTTAGATATATTTCCGATCACTCATGATGTGAAGTGTTTCAGGACAGAAAAGCCTGCCAGGTTTGATTTTGAGCCCGGACAGGCGACGGAAATCTTTTTGGATCATGAAGATTGGCGGGATGAGGGAAGACCTTTTACATTCACTAATCTTCCCCATGAGGATTATCTCGAATTCATTATCAAGGAGTATCCCGATCATGAAGGGGTGACCCGTGAGCTCCACAAGCTGAAACCCCGTGATACTTTGTTGCTTGATGAAGTCTTCGGGGCCATTAAATACAGTGGTGAAGGGGTATTCATAGCCGGGGGTGCCGGGATTACCCCATTCATCTCTATTCTCAGGATGCTGAGGGAAAAAGTTCAGTTGAATAATAACCGGCTGATTTTCGGAAACAAGACCAGTGCCGATATTATTCTTCACGATGAATTAAATGATATGCTGGGAGAAAATCTGATCAATATCCTTTCGGATGAATCCGCGGAAGGGTACAGGAGCGGATTGATCTCCAGGGAATTGATTGTTGATAACCTGAAGACAAGTCATTCGAAGATCTACCTGTGCGGACCACCACCGATGATGAAGGCGGTGAAAGGTCACCTGGCAGACCTGGAATTATCCACAGACAATATTGTTGAGGAGGAATTTTCCTGATCGCCCTGACCTGCTGTCGGGAATAGTCTTGTGACTCCATTTCATTCAATGCAACCAAGAAAAAATCAATAGAGAAGTGAAAGTTATCATTATCAGTGACATAAAAAATGAGAGAAAAAGTATCATTCCCTATGGTCTGAACCTGGGAAAGCACAATGAAACCAGGGTGGAGATTGTTCATATGATCGATCCAAGGATCCACCAGGGGGTGAGTACGCCGTATTCAGATTCGCAATCCATTAGTCCGGGAAATAAATTGTCGCAGGAGGAACTGCTTCACCGTGAAAAAAGCATGGTCGGAAAAGAGCTGGATAAGCTGCTTAGTGCAGAGGCTTCAAGGCTGAATTATCCCCTGAAATATGAGACGCGGATCACTGTGGATTCGTTGGATCAGGGTTTGAAAAATATTTTTAGTGAAGGGAAAGAGGATATCTGTGTAGCAAGCCTGGTTCCGGATAACACGATGTTCGCAAACCTGGGTGAGTTGATCGGCATCTTCGATCAGGTGGAGGTGCCATTGCTGATCGTTCCTCCAGGATACAAGTTCAGGGAGCCGGCTAACGTGATCTTAGTTACCGATTATTCACAGCAGTCACATGATCCAGTGAAGCGTGTACTGCAATGGTTTCGTTCTTTTCCATTAATGATCAGGGCCATTGATATTACTGATCTTAATGATATTGATCAGGTAGAAGATAACAGGGATTTATGGGAGGATGCTATAAATAACTATATCACCCGGTCAATGAACCTGAATACAAAAATTTTGATTGGTGAAAGGGAGAG
The DNA here is from genome assembly GCA_964407305.1 of uncultured Bacteroidaceae bacterium. Taxonomy (GTDB): domain Bacteria; phylum Bacteroidota; class Bacteroidia; order Bacteroidales; genus M55B112. Next base: position 2,636 of record CAYOVC010000375.1, read on the forward strand.
AGAAACCATCCTTGAACAAATCATGAAAAGAGAAGCTGATATCGTTATACTCCCAAAAGAATTATT
>CAYOVC010000376.1:0-2675 GCA_964407305.1 uncultured Bacteroidaceae bacterium
CTGTAATGGATTTCATCCCCAAAGAGTACAAAATGTACATCTTTGACCGTACCGGCAAGGTTCTGTTTCATTCAACAGATTCTGGCCGGGGATGGGACGGCTCACTGAACGGTTCGGGTAAAGCGAGGGAAGGAGTTTATGTTTATCATATAGAATATCTCTCTTTCAACGGGGTCCGTCAGGTACGAACGGGTAACCTGACACTGGTCTATCCCTGAGTTGATAAAAGAGACTGCAACCTGTCCGGCGATAAGGTATGATAGTGCCTGGACGTCATATTTTTTCCTCACAAGCATTGTTCTTTGATGGTATCATATGTTTGGGTCTAACGTACCTGGCATAAAACTTATAATCACCTGCTTCAATAAGTGATTCGATTTAACTAATTTTACACTTTCACAGAACATAATATTTTTCGCAGGCAAACATGGAAGAGCGGATTTTAACAGAAGAGAAGAGAATACAGGATGAACTGCAAGCCATCCTGCGAAACTGTGCGCACTGCAAGACCAAACAGGATGAAGAGCTGATCATGCGGGCGTTCAGGATGGCCAATGAGGCACACAAAGGCATGAAGCGTAAGTCGGGGGAAGCTTTCATCATGCATCCGCTGGCAGCAGCCAGGATCGTTGCTGAAGAGATTGGAATGGGCGTAACTTCCATTATCAGTGCGATATTGCATGATGTGGTAGAGGATACAGAGCTGACCATTGAGAATATCGAAAATGCTTTTGGAAAAAAGGTTGCTACAATTGTAGAAGGATTAACAAAGATATCGGGTGTATTCGACAAGGAATCGAACTCCCTGCAGGCCGAGAATTTCAGAAAAATGCTGCTTACCCTGTCAGATGATGTCAGGGTGATCATCATCAAACTGGCTGACAGGCTGCACAACATGCGTACGCTTGAATCGCTTCCGCGTGACAAACAGGTGAAGATTGCCGGTGAAACGATTTACCTGTACGCACCTTTGGCCCACAGGCTGGGTCTGTACAATATCAAAACGGAGATGGAAGATCTCAGTCTCAGGTATCGCTACCCAAAGGTATTCAATGAGATCAGTGAAAAAATTGCCCTTTCAGAAAAAAAGAGAAACCAGCTGATCAACCATTTTTCCATACCGATTATCGCCAGACTCGATGAGAACGGATTCAAATTTGAGATATCCGGAAGATCAAAATCGATCTATTCCATTTACCAAAAGATGCAACATAAAAACGTCTCATTTGAAGAGATATATGACCTATTTGCCATCAGGATCGTATTTGAACCAAAGCCAGGTATTCCGGAAAAAACACAGTGTTGGGATATCTATTCCAACATCACGGATATCTATCCTCCAAAACCAGATCGCATCAGGGACTGGGTTTCCACTCCCAAGGCAAACGGCTACGAGGCATTGCATACAACGGTTATGGGTCCAAATGGAAAATGGATGGAAGTACAGATCAGGTCGAAACGGATGGATGAGATTGCAGAACGGGGATTTGCTGCCCACTGGAAATATAAAAGCGCAGGGGCCCAGGATACAGAATTGGACAAATGGATCAAGAGTATCAGGAAAATGCTTGAACAGCCGAATTCCGATGCTATGGAATTCCTGGACGATTTCAAGCTGAATCTGTTTGCCTCTGAAATCATGGTATTCACACCGAAAGGTCACATTATTACCCTGCCCTCTGGTGCCACTACACTGGACTTCGCCTATGAGATTCACTCGGAGATTGGTAACAAGGCCATTGGGGCCAAGGTGAATCATAAATTAATGCCCATGAATGCAAGACTTGCCAGTGGTGACCAGGTGGAAATACTAACGGCAGAGGGGAGGAAGCCCTCTTTGGATTGGAATGATTATACTACAACCGTGAAGGCCAAATCCGCCATAAAGTCAGCACTCAAAGCAGAGAGAAGGGACCGGATCGAAGTTGGAAAAAAAATGCTGGAGGAGCAACTTAAAAAGCTGAATCTAACCCCGGGTGGCCGGGTATTCAAAAAAATTCTTCCGGCTTATGAATCCACGAACAAGGATCAGTTATACTCAAAGATCGGTACCGGAATGGTTCAGCTTGATAACCTGAAGGACATCCTCAGTAAGAATACCAAGAACAAATGGGTGAGGGTCTGGGATCTCTCCCTGGGGCGTCCGCCGGTAAAGCCGGAATCTCCAGGGGAAGTTACATACGATGAAAAAGGCAGGCTGTTGCTGAAAGAGAATATTGACGACAAACAGACCTATGAGCTGGGGGAATGCTGTAACCCGATCCCAGGTGATGAAGTGATTGGTGAGAGACGTGATGATGGTATGATTATAGTGCACCGTACGGACTGCAGCGATGCCATCAAAATTATGTCCTCACAAGGTGATAAACTTGTTACAGTTTCATGGACCCAGCATAAGGTATTCTCGTATCTTGCCAGGATTCATCTAACGGGATGGGACCGTTTTGGTGTGTATAACAGTATAACAAACACAATTGCGCAGGAATTTAATATCTCCATGCGTACCATTAACCTGCACGGACATGATGGTATTTTCGATGGTACAATAGACCTGTACGTGCACAACACAAGCGATCTGAATAACCTGATCATGAACCTTGTCAAGCTGAAAGGTGTTGAATCGGTCCACCGGGTGGAGATCAAGGATTAAGCAGTAAGCAGAAAAGACCATTTCC
>CAYOVC010000377.1:0-2675 GCA_964407305.1 uncultured Bacteroidaceae bacterium
CTGCGATGATGGGGGCGATCCCCCGTTAACCCGCTTGAAGATGCCTTCGTGGTCGATTGTGGCGCCGGTGAATGGTCCGGAACAATCTTTACAGGCTGTTTAGGGTCTGTATACTGCCAGTTAGATCTTATTCAAATATCAATTCTTTAACTTTCTGCTCTAATACTTTCCTATCGGGTAAGTACAACTGGTACTTTGAAACAAAAATATTATTTGAAATTCCTCCGATTGCATATTCAACCAATATATCATTTTTATCAGCACCTAAAACTATTCCGATTGGTGGATTGTCTCCTTCTGTATTTTCCAGTCACTGACTGGAAAATCTGATACTTCAAGTAAAATTGCCTCATTAAGTATATGTTACTCTTACTGAAACCTTTCCCAAATCTTGATTTATCGATCTCCTCCGATCAGCGAGAGGCCAGCTTCGGCAATCGAAGTTCCGTTACCGCCAACCGGTAATAGAGGTCCCACAGGAAGTTTCCTGCCTCACATTCAGCAGACAGGTTCTTGTTGGTAGCTGCGATGATGCGGGCGTTCACCTGTTCAATGGTTCCGCCAATGGGCTGGATCTCCCCCTCCTGCTGAAGAGGCAGCAGTGATTATTGTAGCCGTAGTGATATATTGCCATTCGCGATATGCGAATTATTTATTTAGTTATTTGTATTTGAATAATTGAATCATGAATATACAAAAACAGATTATGAAGCCACAAGATATCTTTGTGCTGTTGAAGATAATCAACCTCAAAGACAAATCCTGGTCACAGCTAACGTTAGCCGATGAATTGTTTATCAGTCAATCGGAAATAAGTGCGTCCCTGGCACGATCGAAATACGCAGATTTATTGCATGTAAACGGGAAATCTGTGATGGTCCTCTCGTTTATAGAATTTCTGCAGTTTGGAATCCGGTATGTATTTCCAGTGAAACCGGGGCCAATAGTCAGGGGAGTTCCAACCGCTCATTCTGCTGCTCCTCTGAAAGAGATAATAAAAAGTGAGGAGGATTACGTGTGGCCATCTGCGAAAGGACAGTCGCGGGGTCTTAGTATTATACCTCTCTACCCTTCTGTGGTAGATGCAGTTAAACTTGATATCGGGCTGTATGAAATGCTTGCGCTTGTTGATGCGTTGCGCGTTGGAAAAGCCAGGGAAAAAGAAATTGCCATCATTGAATTAAAACAAAGAATTCTGAATGAGTAACAAAGCTATTACAAGAACGGTACAAACTCGGATTTAATGATCTTTGGACAAGGTTGGCAGGAGAGGAGGAGATTAAAATTCTCTCAGCACCCTGTTACCTTGCGACAAAATTTGAAGCCTTTAATGACAGGGGGAAAGATTACAGAACCAGTCACGACTTTGAAGATATCATATTTGTCCTCGATAATCGATCTACTTTAGTAGCTGAGGTTAAGGATGCCAGGCCGGAAATACAAGCATTCCTGAAAAGTGAATTTAAGAAGATTAATGATAGTAAATACAGAGATGAGCTTTTTTCTGTCCATCTTGATCCTTATATAAGAGATGAAAGATTTGCTATTGTATTGGAAAAAACAGAACAACTGGCTAATATGTAATGTGAGATATCGCTTACTCCGGCAAATAATAGCGATCCCCCGTTAACCCGCTTGAAGATGCCTTCATGGTCGGTTGTGGCGGCGGTGAATGATCCGGCTTTGTGGCCGAACAGGCGGTTTTCTAACAGATGGTTGTATGGCAGATGTACCAGCTGAGCTACATGATCGAGGTGCCGGGTGAAAAGAAGATAAGATCGGCGATTTCGAGCGGTGTTAGCTCAACCCTGTGCTCCGGGAAATCGGATTTCAGGGCGTTGTGCATCATGGGTGCAAGGCGGTTGGGGCGGTCGCCGGTATGGAGCAGGAAGTGCTTGTTGTAGCCGTCATAGAAATGGGCGTGGAACTGGTAGTTCGGACCGTCGTGGTTTACACTCACTGGCGGATATACGTTTCGATTGATTTTTCCACAGAGTTCTGAATAGTTCTTATATTCGGTCATGAATCTTGTTTTTATGGATAGAAAAAAATTGAGATCATTATAAGAAGAATCCTATATACTAAACAATGGGCCACAAAAAACTGAGAAAATAAATTGAATAATCGGTAGGGATATAAAACCAGGAGTGTCGAAAAGAACTATCGAACACTCCTGGTAAAAAATAATTAATAAATATTCTTCAATCACCACATGTTCCACATTTCTATTATATCTCCAAAATGAATCTGGTTATGTTTTGACCGGTATTTTTCTGAAAATTTACCATCAACCAGCACATCCTGATTAAGGTGTACCGCTACCAGTTCTGCCACAAATACAGTATGGTCACCGGTTACATATTCATCAGTAACTTTGCATTCCGTATTCAGATAACATTCCTTTATCAGGTGGGGCCTTATTATTTTTGATTCCATGGCAGTCAGACCGGTTTCAGCATATTTATCTACCTGGTTGCTGTGTAGTGTACCTATTTTGTTCATCATTTTAACTTTTATTTATTCGGAGGGAATAACTCCAAGCTGCTTCATAAATCCCAACTCATCGTAAAACTGCCAGAATTCCTTTATTTTCCCGTCCTTAATGAGGAACAGATCCATCTAGATATTCCGGCCCAAACCCGGCCACCAATTCCGATGATATCCGGCCACTGATT
>CAYOVC010000378.1:0-2674 GCA_964407305.1 uncultured Bacteroidaceae bacterium
AAGATTGGACCCTAAAGCTATAGAAGAGAAAAAATAATCGCTAAAGAATCTCTAGAGAATGAGAAGAGAAGATAAAAATGTAATTATTGACAACCTGGTAACTGATTTGAATCAGGCAAAACATTTCTATCTCACAGATATCTCCGGGCTGAATGCCGAGGAGACTTCAAAATTGAGAAGGAAATGTTTTGAGAGTCAGATCAGACTGCTGGTGGTTAAGAACACATTGCTCAAAAAAGCTATGGAGAAATCCGAGGTTGAATTTGATGACCTTTATGATGTGCTGAAAGACTCCACATCAATTATGTTTTGCGAAACAGGGAACCTTCCCGGCAAGATCATAAAGGAATTCAGAAAGACCATGGACAGACCGTTACTGAAAGCTGCCTATGTTGAAGAATCAGTATACATTGGTGACAATCAGCTCGACAGTCTTGCCTCCATTAAATCGAAGGAAGAGCTGCTCGCCGATCTGCTGATGCTGCTGAAATCGCCTGCCACGAGTCTGGCATCGGCACTTGCAAGCAACGGAAGCAAACTCGCAGGGGCTCTCAAAACATTATCAGAAAAAGAATCAGTTTAATAACATTTATAAAAACCAATAAAAATGGCTGACGTAAAAGCAATCGCAGATCAGTTAGTAGAATTGACTGTTAAAGAAGTAAACGAGTTACTGAATATCCTCAAAGAAGAGCACGGCATTGAGCCGGCAGCAGCTGCTGTAGCTGTTGCAGGTCCCGCCGATGGTGCTGGAGAAGGTGCCCCTGAGGAAAAAACCGAATTCGATATTATACTTAAATCCCCCGGTGGAGCCAAACTTCAAATTGTAAAACTGGTGAAGGATCTTACAGGACTTGGTCTTAAAGAAGCCAAAGCTGTGGTAGATTCCGCACCTGCACCGGTAAAAGAGGGTGTTAGTAAAGATGAAGCCGAATCAATCAAAACTCAACTTGAAGAAGCAGGAGCAGAGGTTGAACTCAAATAAGGCACTCGCATTTCCACTTACAGGTTGATGACCCCATCTCAGATAAGATGGGGTATCAACCTTTATACATGTTAAATATTTTAATTTAAATTTTGGAATTTATCGAGATGTCATCAACACAAAACAACAGGCGTAAAAACTTTGCTTCCATAAAAAATCAATTGATTTATCCCGATTTTCTGGAAGTACAATTGAAATCATTTCAGGAGTTTTTTCAACTTGAAACATCTCCTGACGACAGAAGAGACGAGGGGCTATACAGAGTCTTTCAGGAGAATTTTCCGATCACTGATACCCGGAACAACTTCGTGCTGGAATTTTTGGATTATTCCATTGATCCGGCAAGATATTCCATTGATGAGTGTATCGAAAGGGGATTAACATACAGTGTGCCGCTGAAAGCAAAGCTCAAACTGTACTGTACAGATCCCGAGCATGAGGACTTTGACACGGTGATACAGGACGTTTATCTGGGAACAGTGCCCTACATGACCGATCGCGGTGCGTTTATAATCAACGGTGCTGAACGCGTTGTGGTATCGCAGTTGCACAGGTCACCAGGGGTTTTCTTCGGACAGAGCCTGCATGCCAATGGGACTAAACTGTATTCGGCAAGAATTATTCCCTTTAAAGGATCATGGATCGAATTTGCTACAGACATCAATAATGTCATGTATGCCTATATCGACCGGAAAAAGAAATTACCTGTTACAACACTTTTAAGAGCTATCGGCTTTGAAAGCGATAAGGATATCCTCGAGATATTTGGACTGGCCGATGAGATCAAGGTTTCTAAAACCGGATTGAAAAAGGTGGTGGGAAGAAAACTTGCCGCACGTGTTCTGAAGAGCTGGATCGAAGACTTTGTTGATGAGGATACAGGGGAAGTTGTATCCATAGAAAGAAATGAAGTGATTATCGATCGTGAAACGGTCCTTGAAAATGAGCACATCGACCAGATCGTGGAATCCGGTAGTAAAACCATCCTTTTGCACAAGGATGATGCAAACATCACCGACTTTGCCATTATATACAATACATTACAGAAAGATCCGTGCAACTCGGAAAAAGAGGCAGTACTGCATATTTACCGCCAGTTGAGAAATGCTGAACCACCTGATGAGACAACTGCACGGGATGTTATCGATAAGCTCTTTTTCTCCGATAAACGTTACGATCTCGGAGAGGTGGGCAGGTATCGTCTGAATAAGAAACTGAACCTTGACGCCGATATGGATCAACGGGTTCTCAGTCGAGAGGATATCATTCAGATTATCAGGTACCTCATTGAGTTGATCAATTCCAAAACCGATGTTGATGATATTGACCACCTCAGCAACAGAAGGGTGAGAACAGTTGGCGAACAACTGATGAACCAGTTTAGTGTCGGTCTTGCCAGGATGGCACGAACCATCAGGGAGCGAATGAATGTTCGGGATAATGAGGTGTTTACGCCAACCGACCTGATCAACTCCAAGACGCTCTCATCTGTTATCAACTCTTTTTTCGGAACAAACCAGTTGTCACAGTTCATGGATCAAACAAATCCACTGGCCGAGATGACACACAAACGCCGGATGTCGGCACTCGGACCGGGCGGTTTGTCGCGGGAAAGAGCAGGTTTCGAAGTTCGTGATGTGCACTATACGCATTACGGACGACTTTGTCCGATCGAAACACCGGAAGGAC
>CAYOVC010000379.1:0-2628 GCA_964407305.1 uncultured Bacteroidaceae bacterium
GGGATCCCAAGCTTCATGACAAATCCTTTATAATCATTACAGATTTGTTCAAATTGTTCTTTTTTGTAATCTACCAGGTCCATTTTATTGACTGCCAGCAAAACATGTTTTATACCCAGTAATGAAATCAGGAACGTATGTCTTTTCGTTTGTGTGATCACCCCTTTTGTGGCATCAATGAGAATGATAGCAAGTTTTGCGGTGGACCCGCCTGTAATCATATTTCGTGTATACTGTTCGTGACCGGGTGTGTCTGCAATGATAAATTTTCGTTTACTGGTACTGAAATATCTGTAGGCCACGTCAATGGTGATTCCCTGCTCGCGTTCTGCCTTCAACCCATCCAATAAAAGGGCATAATCAATATCCATGCCGGCATGTCCCTCTCTGATACTATCCTTTTCCAGGGCCGCTATTTGATCTTCATAGAGCTTTTTACTGTCATGTAATAAGCGACCAATAAGTGTTGATTTGCCATCATCCACAGAACCGGCGGTTAAAAACCTGAGCAGATCCTTTTTCTCATCCTGGTCCAGAAATTCCCTGATGGTATCGATATCATTTTCTGATTTTCTCATAAATGAAGTTTTGTTAGGCTCCAATCAAAATAATTAGAAATATCCCTCGCGTTTCTTTTGCTCCATGCTTGCCTCCTGGTCAAAATCAATAATCCTTGTGGTGCGTTCAGACACTTTTGTGATCATCATCTCTTCAACAATTTTTTCAAGTGTATCTGCTTCAGATTCAATGGCCCCTGTCAATGGATAACAACCCAGGGTACGAAAGCGCACTTTTTTCAACCCAGCCCTGTTTCTTAATTCATCAGGCATGCGTTCATCATCAACAAGGATAAGGTTACCATTATAATCAACTACGTGTCTCTCCTCTGCGAAATACAATGGGACAATAGTGATCTTTTCAAGCCTGATATACTGCCATATATCCAATTCCGTCCAGTTGGATAGCGGGAACACCCTGATTGATTCACCTTTATGAATCCGTGCATTATAAATATCCCATAATTCAGGCCGTTGATTTTTCGGATCCCATTGCTGGTAACTGTCCCTGAAAGAGAATATTCGCTCTTTGGCCCTGGATTTCTCTTCATCCCTTCTTGCCCCTCCAAAAGCAGCATCAAATTTATACTTATTCAGGGCTTCCAGCAGAGCTTGCGTCTTCATTACATCTGTATGTACTTTACTGCCATGGGTAAATGGTCCAATCCCTTTTTCAAATCCATCCTTATTGTAATGAACAATGAGTTCCCAGCTTTTTTCAGCAGCATAATTGTCCCGGAAATTGATCATCTCCCTGAACTTCCATTTTGAATCTATGTGCATCAAAGGAAATGGGACCTTTCCCGGGTAAAATGCCTTTTCGGCCAACCTGACCATTACCGAGGAATCCTTTCCAATAGAATAAAGCATCACCGGATTTTCAAACTCCGCAGCCACCTCCCTGATAATATGAATCGCCTCTGCCTCCAGTTCTTTGAGATTGGTCAATCGGTAATTTTCCATATGATCTGTTTAAAAATAATAATAGGAATCAATGAACTATAAAAACAACGAAATTTACCATGAATATCATTAATCAGGGAATTATTCTTGATTTAATTTTATATTTTTGTACACTTAAGATAATGGTCCCGGACAAGATCATAGTAATCATAGTGTTGGCGTTTGTAATTTTTGCGCTGATCCGCGAGATGCACCGTCCGGGCATCATACTTTTAACTGCCCTTACAATCTTTCTCCTTGCCGGTATCGTTGAAACAAAAGAAGCTGTTTCGGGTTTTTCAAACCAGGGTGTACTTATTATTGCATTGTTATTCATGATCAGTGAAGGAGTGAAGGTTTCCGGGATATTAAAAGCAATATCAGATAAATTCCTGCCACGGGAAAGAAAAAAATATCCGCGCTTATACTTGTCAATCCTTGCTCCCATCGGGGTCATATCGGCAATACTTAACAACACACCAATTGTATTGATCTTTGCACCGGTCATTAAGAACTGGAGTGAAAGATTGAAAATGGATCCATCCCAGTTCCTGATGCCGCTTTCGTTCATCACCATCCTTGGAGGAACAATGACGATTATTGGTACATCCACCAACCTTCTTGTCCATGGTTTATTGCTTGAAAACGACATGAATGGGCTTGGTTTTTTTGAGACCGGAAGAGTAGGCATTTTCATTTTTATCGCGGGCTTAATATATCTGGTATTTTTCAGTAAGAGACTTTTAAATAGTTTAGGAAACAATGATAATATAAGAGCAGAGAAACAATTCTTCTTTGAAGCTAAGATCAATAAAGCTTTTAATCAAACCGGGAAAGAGTACGCTGTTTTAAAAGAGGGTATTATGAAAGATATCAATATGATGGCTATAATTCGCAATGGACAGTACATACAGGATTATTCCAATCTGATCATCACTGAAAACGATAAATTACTCCTGAATACAACGCTGTTCACGCTTGAATCGTTGCGCTCCATAAAAGGACTTTCCCTTCACAAACTTGAACAAGCTTATGAACATCATAAAAATTCAAAGTTGGAAACCGTCGAAGCTATGCTTTCCCCCCGATTTCCCGGCATCGGCAAAAAGCTGTCAGACACAGACTTTCT
>CAYOVC010000380.1:0-2603 GCA_964407305.1 uncultured Bacteroidaceae bacterium
TTATAGTCTCTGTACCAAGTGCAGCAAACGCATCATCGGTCGGAGCGAACACTGTTAATGGTCCGTCACCTGAGAGTGCACCGTCCAGCTTGGCAGCAATAACTGCGGCCTCAAGGCTGGTATGATCGTCACTATCGACTATGATATCCACTACAGTGGTTTGTGAAAAAGCAGTCATGGCCATAATCATGGTCATGAACAATGAGAGGGTCATCATTCTTACTCTTTCAGGAAAGAGTTTCAAATTCAGAGGTAAAGATTTTGTTTTCATGATTTTATTTGTTTAATTATTAAACCTGATCCTCAAACAAAAACGAATCACATAATGTTTAATAATTAACATAAAAAATTAAACAATAATTATTAAACCATTAAAAATGAATAAAATATAACACAAATGAATTTGTGTTTTTTAACAATTGGAATTCCTTCCTGCTATGCTGATTACCTTATTATTTTTTGCAATTTTGCAGAATAGTTGTTGATCGATGATACAGATAATAGATAAGATTATAAGCACAGAGTTATTTGAAAATCACTTTGTTTGTCATCTGGAGAGGTGTCGGGGTTTGTGTTGTGTCTACGGAGATGCCGGTGCACCTTTAGAGGAGGATGAGACGAAATTACTTGAGGACAATCTCGATCGAATCAAGCCATTCCTGCGGAAAGAGGGTATTGAAGCATTGAATGAAAAAGGTGCATGGGAATTTGACGGAGATGGCGACAGGGTGACGCCGCTCATGGGGCATGATGACTGTGCCTATTCTGTGCTGGATAATGGAATTGCCCGTTGTGGAATCGAGAATGCCTTTCAGTCAGATCATATTGATTTTCGCAAACCTTTATCGTGTCACCTCTACCCGATCAGGTTGAGTAAAATTGGAGGTAATATTGCATTAAACTATCACAGGTGGGATGTTTGTCATCCGGCAACTCTTTTAGGGAGGGATTATGACATGCCAGTCTTCAGGTTTGTAAAAGATGCATTGATACGTGCATTTGGATCTGAATTTTACGGTGAGCTTGAACGGGCCTATGAAGATTGGAAAAATCGATAGATTTTAACTTAATTTTAAATATATGGAACAGATTAAAAATTTTATTGAGAACAACAAGGAACGATTCCTCGGTGAATTGTCAGAACTGATCAGGATCCCTTCTGTTAGTTCGAGTGAGACATACCGGGGCGAAATGGCAAGGGCCGCTGAAAAAGTAGTTGAATTTTTGAATAAGGCAGGTGTTGACAATGCTGAAATCAAAGAAACTACAGGACATCCTGTTGTTTATGCTGAAAAGGTGATCGACCCATCACTGCCAACAGTATTGGTTTACGGTCACTATGACGTACAACCTGCTGAACCTTTGGAACTCTGGATATCGCCTCCTTTTGAGCCGGAGATACGGGATGGAAAGATATATGCCCGGGGAGCTGACGATGACAAAGGTCAGCTGTTTATGCATGTAAAGGCCTTCGAGTTCATGAATAGCCATGACAAATTGCCCTGTAATGTCAAATTTATGATTGAAGGTGAGGAGGAGATCGGATCGCCGAGTCTAAAACAATTTTGTTACCAAAACAGGGAATTATTAAAATCTGATGTGATCCTCATTTCAGATACGACGATGATCTCCATGGATGTACCTTCCATTACCACAGGATTACGTGGACTAAGCTACCTTGAGGTTGAGTTAACAGGTCCGAATCGAGACCTGCATTCCGGGTTATACGGCGGTGCGGTCGCCAATCCGATCAATGTTCTTGCGAAGATGATTGCCAGTCTGACCGACGATAATCATCACATTACCATTCCCGGATTTTACGATGATGTGCTGGAGGTGGGTGATCAGGAGCGTAAAGAGATGGCCAAGGCGCCATTTGATCTGGAGGCTTATCAGAAGGAGCTGGAAATCGAGACTGTTTCAGGTGAGAAGGGATTTTCTACAATAGAGCGAACAGGTATCCGACCCAGCCTGGATGTTTGTGGGATTTGGGGAGGTTTTACTGGAGAGGGAGCCAAGACTGTCCTTCCATCAAAAGCAACCGCGAAGATCTCCATGCGGTTGGTTCCAAACCAGGACTCAAAAAAGGTTGACAAACTTTTCGAGGATTATTTTCTATCAATTGCGCCGGCAGGTGTAAGGGTAAAGGTTAAGAGTCTGCATGGGGGTCAGGGCTATGTGGCACCTATTGATACATCGGCTTACCAGGCGGCCAGCAAGGCGGTCGAAAAGACTTTTGGTAAAAAGCCAGTTCCGGCCAGAAGTGGAGGAAGTATACCCATTGTTGCAGATTTTGAGGAGGTACTTGGTGTGAAGTCAATTCTGCTGGGATTTGGTCTTGAATCGGATGCAATACACTCACCCAATGAGAATTTTCCGCTGGCAAATTTTTTTAAGGGAATTGAAACAATTCCATGGTTTTATCACTATTTTGCTGAGATGAGTTAACTTTTTTCAATTAAATAATTTAAGCGGGTGTCCTGACAACCAGGGGCATCCGCTTTTTTTTGTACCAGGAAGAACCATCAGGTTTCTGATTCGGTACTTTATTGCAGGCAACTTCTAATTACTAAAAAAATTATTACACTATATAAAAACGGGGG
>CAYOVC010000381.1:0-2596 GCA_964407305.1 uncultured Bacteroidaceae bacterium
GAACTGGCTGGCAAGGGAGAGGCATCCTTTGCCTCATTTAGAAACGCTCTTTACCTGGCAACAGATATCATCAAAAACCGCAATTTCTACGATGAAATGAATGCCAATCCGCTGAACTCAACCTACAACTCGGGATCCGACAAGGACGATGAAATCAATGAACTCAGCGATTAAAAACAGCTCCGCTAAACCCCTCGTTTTCCGACGGTGGAGCAACAGGGGGTATGCAGTATTATGCACTTTCCACAGGGTCATTCGCATCGCAACCCTCTCCGTGGCCTACAACCTGCTGCAGGCACAGCCTCTACTGGCCCAGGCAGATACGCTCTCGCCCGTTATGTTTTTCGATCTCGAAGAGGTTGAAACGGTTGGTGAGCAGGAGACGGTCATCTACTCTCCGCTCCTGAGGCAGCTTCACCTGATCCGGCAGGAGCAGATAGAGGCAGTCTCGTCGCGACCGATAGACGCACTGCTCGGCTACTACCCCGGGATCGATATCCGGTCGCGTGGAACGAATGGCATCCAATCCGATATCAGCATCCAGGGCGGTTCCTTCGACCAGTCGCTCGTGCTGCTCAATGGCATAGACATGAGTGATCCGCAGACGGGGCATTTCAGTCTTGATCTTCCATTGCAGCTTTCCCAGGTGGACCAGGTAGAAATCCTTAAAGGACCCGCTTCACGGAAACAGGGGCTGAGCGCCTACAGCGGGGCCGTTCACCTGGTTACGCGTCCTGCCGATTCGCTGACTGTCAGGGGAGAAGTTTCAGCAGGACAGTTCAATACCAGGAACACTGCTGCCACGCTGCATGTTCCCGCGGGAAAAATCAGGAACCTCCTTGCAGCCTCATATGCGAACAGCGACGGATACCGGGAGAATACCGATTACCGGAATGCCGGACTCTTTCTTCACTCGACCTATGAAGACGACCGGCTGAAAAGCGATCTGATGCTCGGATGGAGCCGGAAGGCATTCGGGGCCAACTCCTTTTATACCCCCCGGTTCCCCGAACAGTACGAGGAGACCGGCACATGGCTGGGAGCCCTGAAGATTGAAACTATCAACCCATCGTTCAGGGTTTTTGGACATGCCTACTGGAGGCGGCACCTCGACCATTTTATGCTGTTCAGGAGCGATCCGGCACTTTATGAGAACCACCACCGTACCGATGTAACCGGTGCCGCTGCCGGTGCAAAGATCAGCAGCCCGGCAGGCATTACAACATTCAGGGCCGAGCTCCGGAACGAACGGATACACAGTACCAACCTTGGGGAGCTAACCGCTAGCCCGGCAAGAATCGGGGGAACGCGGGATCGCTACTACGACCGCTTCAAAAGCCGCAGCCGGGTGAGTCTTGCCGCTGACCACCACCTGCAGCTGAACAGACTCTACCTCAGTGCCGGCATGCTGTTGCATACGATACCCTCGCAGCCTGCCGTAGCAGGGATCCACCCTGGTATCGACCTCTCCTACAAGTTCCACGGCGGACTCAGCATCTTCACATCCATCAACCGGTCCATGCGGCTGCCCACCTTTACCGACCTCTACTATGAGGGTCCGCAGAACAGGGGGAACCTCGGACTGCTTCCCGAAAGGGCCACCACAGCGGAGACAGGACTGAAATACAGGTCGGAGTGGTTCAGGGCAGATATGGCGCTGTTTTACAGGAAAGGAGTGAAGACGATCGACTGGATCTGGACCGATAGCATCTGGCAGACACGCAACCTCACCGAACTGAACACATACGGCGGTGAAAGCAGCCTTCAGATAACCCCGGTCTCTATAACCAATACCCCCATTGCCCCGGTACTCCGTGCGATCAACCACATCAGGGTAGCCTATAGTTATACCGAACTCAACAAGGCATGTGACACGCACATCTCCAACTACGCGCTCGACAATTTAAAACACAAATTCATCATTGATCTCGGACTGCAACTGCCGGCGGGCCTTTACCTCGACGGAAAGGTGCTCTGGCACGACCGGAACGGATCCTACCTGCATTATGAAACCCCGCAGTCGGCGCCCTACGAAACACCCTACGAGCCCTATTGGCTCATCGATATCCATGCAGGGATCAAACTGAACAGGGTCATCCCCTTTATTCAGGTCACCAACCTTCTGAACAGCACCTACAGGGACATCGGTAGTGTGGTGATGCCCGGACGCTGGCTCATGGCAGGGATTAAGTACAGGTAAAGAAAATACTACCCGATGAGATCCTTGTAGTCATCGGCCGACATCAGTGCATCGGCTTCTGAAGCATCGGCGACCTTGATTTTGATCATCCATCCGTCGCCATAGGGATCTTTGTTCACCACCTCGGGATCAGCCTCCAGCTTTTCATTCACCTCTGCAACCTCACCGCCCATAGGCATGAACAGGTCAGATACCGTCTTTACCGCTTCGATTGTGCCGAACGTGTCACCATGCGACAGGCTCTCCCCTTCTGTCTCAATCTCGATAAACACCACATCGCCCAGCTCGCCCTGTGCAAAATCAGTCACCCCGACCGTCGCCGTATCACCTTCAATCAGAACCCATTCGTGGTCCTTTGTATACTTCAGATTTGATGGAACATTCATAATTTTTCGT
>CAYOVC010000382.1:0-2588 GCA_964407305.1 uncultured Bacteroidaceae bacterium
TATCCATGAGATAAATTTAAAATAATTTTTGTCGACATTTTGAATATCTGGCCCAGTAGTAAAAATTCAAAAATACTTCCGGATTGTTTTCAGAATAAGTAGTTAAAATCAATTTTGGTAAACAGTAAACTGCATTTTCTTCAAATCTTCATCCCGGGATGAATTTCCGACCATGATCTCAAAATCACCTGGTTCTACTGTCAATTTCATTTCCCGGTCATAAAAAGCCAGTTTTTCAGGAGTAATAATCAACTCAACCCTTACGGTTTCACCAGGTTTAAGAAATACTCTTTTAAAATCTTTCAATTGCTTCATCGGACGTGTCACCGAACTCACCAAATCCCTTAAATATAACTGAATAACCTCTGCACCTTCGTATTTTCCGGTATTGGTAACATTTACCGATATGTGTAGATTTTCTTCAGGCGTGATTGCATCTTTATCAATTTCCAGATCAGATAAAGAAAAACTGGTATAGCTTAAACCATAACCAAAGGGATAAATGAAACCACCGGGGTTGTTTTCGAACATGTAATCGCGCATGTATGCACTGGGTTTTTTATTGTAGTAGACAGGTATATGACCCTCTGAAATTGGGATACTTACCGTGAGTTTTCCCCCTGGAGAGTGATCGCCGAAGAGTACGGCTGCAAGTCCATTCCCTGTCTCCTGACCGAGATTCCAGCAATGAAAAACTGCCTCTGACTGTTCGTAGATGGAAGGCATGGCATATACTTTACCACCAAATATCGTTAGCACCACCGGTTTTCCAAGGGAAGTAATCCTGTCAATTAATTCTTTCTGAAGTCCAACAAGCTGAACATTACTACGGTCGCGTCCTTCACGGTCACTGTTTCTGTCGGCACCCACCGCAAGTATAATAATATCGGCCTGTCGTGCAACCTTAACTGCCTCTTCAATTAATTGTCGATCCATTTTTAATTGCCCTTCATTCTCCTGCAATGGGGTTGTAATTTTACAACCTTCAGCATAACTCACAATAAAATCCTCTCCGGCCCTCTTTTGAATTCCTTCGCGAACTGTAACGAAGTATTTTGGATCTTCAGTACTATAATCACCCAGGTTAACATTGTTTGCATTTGGCCCGATTACTGCAATTCTTGAATATTTTTCTCTTGTGAGAGGGAGGCATTGCTTCTCATTTTTAAGCATGACAACTCCCTGCTTTGCGGCCTCAAGCGCAAGCTCCTTACTTTCAATACGATTTGAAATCTCAATGGCTCGTTCCTCATTTACATAGGGATTTTCAAATAATCCGAGTTTGAATTTAAGCCTTAAAACCTCTTTAACCATTTCGTCAAGCAATTCTTCACTTACTTCACCATTCTTAACCAGATCAACAAGTGCCGGATAGCATTCCTGTTCCACCATCTCAATATTCACTCCAGCTTCAATAGCCATCTTTGCAGCTTCTACAGTATCCTTGGCAATAAAATGTCTGTAGAATTCCCACTGCCAACCCATGGTAAGCAACCGTATAGCAAAATAATCAGAAACAACGATACCATCGAATCCCCAGTCTTTTCGAAGAATATCCCTAAGCAGAAAGGAATTCGTATGGGTAGGGATTCCATCAAATTCACCATAGGAAGCCATGACTGCCAATGCGCCCGAACGCTTTACCGCCTGCTCAAATGGATACATAAAAATTTCCTTTAATTCTCTTTCTGTACCTACAATCGGAGCACAATTCAAACCACCTAAGGTAGTCCCATGGCCTGGAAAATGTTTCAGGGTGGCAATAACATGTTCGGAATGATCAATGGCCTGGTTTTTACCTTGCATGGCATTAACAACATGTACGGCTATTTCTCCGCAAAGATAAGGGTCCTCACCAAAAGATTCCGAAAACCTTCCCCATCTGGGATCCCTTACTACATCCAATACAGGTGACAGAAGCTGAGATACACCCCGGGATCTTGCTTCTCTGGCGATAACAGAATAAACACTATCAATTAGCTCCGGATTAAACGTGCTGGCCAGAGCACTGGCCTGCGGAAAACTGGTTGCTTTATTATTTACATACCCATGCAAACCTTCACCGTGAATAATAGCCGGTATCCCAAGGCGGGTCTCCTCAACAAGATACCTCTGAATCCAGTTATGAATTCTAACCGAACTTGCCTCATCTGCATGAAAATAATCCCTTACCTGACCCAATCCATTAACCAAAACGGATTTCGCCTTAACTGTATCAATAATATTTTCAGTAATAAATGACTCTGCAGCAGTGCATTGAGTCTGTGCTGCCTTTTCTTCGAGTGTCATTCGGCCAAGTAAATCTTCAACCCTTTCTTCAATAGATAAACCTGAATCCAAATAAGGCGCTCTGTCTATTTCTACTTTACATGATTGAAGAAAAACAATGAATATACATACTCCTCTAATCAGCAAAATTTTGAGACTTACTAATTTGTCGCGCCTTTTCCTTTGGTTAATAATCATATGGAAATTTTTATTCTTCGTTGAAAAAATCCCCCGGATCCTTTTCAATCAATAACAAAAAAGTATGTAAAGAAGAGGTCGTTACCTATTATGACCCGGGGGATTCTCAACCAACTAAAACT
>CAYOVC010000383.1:0-2548 GCA_964407305.1 uncultured Bacteroidaceae bacterium
ACTGCACCCGTTCAACGAGGAGCTGATCAGGGAGGCGATCGAGTATGAGGTGAGCCGTGGCGGACAGGTATTCTTTATCCACAACAGGGTGCAGAATATCGGGGAGGTGAGGGAGATGATCGACAAGCTGGTTCCCGATGTGCGGACCGTTGTGGCGCACGGACAGATGGAAGGGAAAGAGCTGGAGAAGGTGATGCTCGGGTTCATGGTGGGCGACTATGACGTGCTGATCTCCACCTCGATCATCGAGTCGGGACTCGATATCCCCAACACCAATACCATCATTATCAACAATGCCCACCACTTCGGACTAAGCGATCTGCACCAGCTCAGGGGACGGGTCGGACGGTCAAACAAAAAGGCATTTTGCTACCTGTTTGCCCCACATATTACGCTGCTCACCCCCGAGGCGCGCCGCAGGCTGAAGGCGATCGAGGAGCACTCCGGACTGGGTAGCGGGATGAACATCGCCATGCAGGATCTCGATATCAGGGGGGCGGGGAACCTGCTGGGGGCCGAGCAGAGCGGATTCATCACCGATATCGGTTTCGAAACCTACCACAAGATCCTCAACGAAGCGGTACAGGAGCTCAAAGAGGGAGTGTTCTCTGACCTCTTTGAACAGGAGAAAAAGACGGAGCCGGATGGAACCGCAACCTTCGCCGCTGAGTGCCATATCGACACCGACCTCGAACTGCTGCTGCCCGAATCGTATGTTGCAAATATTTCCGAGCGGATGCACCTCTACCGCCAGCTCGACAACACCTCCTCACCCGCAGAACTGGAGAATTTCCGGACAATGCTGGAGGACCGTTTCGGCACGCTGCCAACCCCGGCAGAAGAGTTATTAAAGGCGGTTCACCTGAGAAGGCTGGCCATGCAGACGGGTGTTGAAAAGATTGTCTTGAAAAACCGGACGCTGATTGCGTACTTTGTGAATAATCCGGATTCGCTGTTCTACCGGTCGGAGCTGTTTAACAGGGTTATCGCAAATATCCAGCGAAATCCGAAACTGTTCAGGATGAGGCAGGAGAAGGAGCGGCTGAGCCTGAGGGTGAACAATACCGGTAGCATCGAAAAAGCCATCGGTGTCCTGGAGCAGCTAAACGCAGGTGAGGAGCGCTAAATGGAAACAAGTGCCGGACAAGAAAGTTGAAAAATAATTGTCAAGAGTGAAGTACTGCGGGGAACAACAGATATAAACAGAATTGTGCATGAACCTGGTAATTGACCTGGGTAACACCTACAGCAAGATCGCAGTATGCGAGGGAACGGAGATCATCGAAAGCGTGATCACGGAGAAGATATCCAACAAAGAGATCGGCTATTTTATAGCAGGATATGAAGGACTGGAAGGCGCGATCATCTCAAGCGTGGTGAACCACTCCCGTGAGCTGATCGATTACCTGGATGCCACGTTCGAGACATTCCTGGAGCTGACCAACACGACCCCGTTGCCGCTGGTGAACCTCTACAAGACACCCGAGACCCTGGGTTATGACCGGATCGCGGCAGTGACTGGAGCACATACTATCTTTCCAGGAAAGAACGTTCTGGTAATAGATGCGGGAACAGCAATTACATTTGATATGATAACGGCAGCAGGCGAATATATCGGGGGAAACATCTCGCCCGGACTAAATATGCGGTTCAAGGCACTACATAGGTTCACGAGCCGGTTGCCCTACCTTTCACCGGAGGAGGATGCAGTTAAAATGCTTGGAAAAACCACCGATGAGGCAATCGTTTCGGGTGTGGTTAATGGTCTGACATACGAAATAAAGGGCTATATATCAGCTATTTCTGAAAAATATAAAAATCTTCGCGTCCTGTTAACCGGCGGAGATGCAAATTCTTTTGATAAAAAGCTAAAAAATAGCATCTTTGTGGTCTCGCATCTGAACCTCATAGGATTAAACAGAATTTTAGACTACAATGCACATAACGAAAAAGAGAATTAGCATCCTGGCAGCGCTATTCGCGATCCTTGCCATCCCCGCTATTTCACAGGTCAACACCTACTCTCCCTATACCCGGTTCGGATTGGGCGATCTGTCACAGGAGGGCTTCGGTCAGAATACAGCCATGGGCGGCACAGGTATCGCCATGCGCGACGAGAACAAGCTCAACTACATGAACCCGGCTGCCTATACGGCGCGCGACAGCATGTCGGTGCTGCTTGATTTTGGTATGACCGGTTACCAGAACAGATACATGACCGAAGAGCTTAGCAAACAGTGGTACAATGCCAATTTTCATCACATCGCACTTTCGGCACCCATTGGAAATTATTTTGGGATGGGAACCGGGGTTGTTCCATACAGTTCTGTTGGCTACAATATCAAAATGGAATACAATGATTTGGGAACGGGTGATGCCATCGACTACTATTTTAAAGGTAGTGGCGGTATCCTGAAATATTTCCTCGGTGTTTCCGGAAAGATGTTCAACAGGATCTCCATCGGGGTGAACATGAACTACCTGCTCGGCGATATCACCCGCGAACGGCAGATCATCTTCCCAAAGAACAGGGGATTTGCAGAGACCC
>CAYOVC010000384.1:0-2545 GCA_964407305.1 uncultured Bacteroidaceae bacterium
TGCGTCACTGACCGTTTTAACAGAGGCGCAACCTTTTTTCAGCCGGAATCATCTTGTTTAAAAAACGAATAGGCAATAAAAGTAAAATGCAGCTCCTGTCTAGTAGCAGTTTTCGGTCAGATGCGTCGGTCTTTTCAGCGAGGCATAATTTTTGATGGCTCTCTTTGAAAATCACTAACTTTGCAAAAAAGAGAGAGGAGCGGTTGACAGACACACTGGAAATACTGATCAAAGGCTGCATCAAAGGAGATCCTGACAGTCAGGAAAAGCTTTACAGGCAGTTCAGCGCTGCGATGTACGGCTTATGCTTGCAGTATGCATCATCGGAGGAGGATGCCCAGGATATCCTGCAGGACGGATTTGTGAAGGTGTTTAAAAAGATAGAGCAGGTAAAGGAGGCGAAAGCGTTTCCGGGCTGGATCAGACGGGTGATGATCAATACAGCGCTCGAGCGGTACAGGAGTCAGGTCGTGATGCAACGCATTGATGAAGACCCGCTGTTGATGAACGAACAAATTACCGACGATGTTCTTGATGATTTGAATGCAGAGGCGCTGGTGATGATGATACAGGAGTTGCCGCCACGCTACAGGATGGTTTTTAGTCTTTATGCTATTGAGGGCTATAATCACAAAGAGATCGGGGAGATGCTTAGTATTTCTGACGGGACCTCAAAATCGAATCTTTCACGGGCCAGGGCCATTTTGCAGGAGAAGGTTAAAAAGGTATATGGAAATGTACAACTCAGATAAATGAAGATGTTCAATCAGGAGCATGATTGGATTGAAGAAGATGCGTAAGGGAGAGACAATGGGTAATGAAAAGAAAAAAAGTAGGTATGGAAGAGATTCAGAATAGGTGAGGAAAAGAAGGAAAATAGGTAAGGAAGAGAAATAGAATGGGTAAGGAAGAGAACATACAGCGTGGCGGACTGGCCGGGAAGATGGCAGGATATACGCCTGAACCACCCGGTACTGTATGGGAGGGGATCTCAGCAGAGATTGGTCGTGGAGGCTCCAGGCGGAAGTTTTTCATTTTCCTTGCAGCAGCTGCGGGTCTTGCTCTTGCTGTAACTGTTGGTGTACTGTTTTTTGATTCTGACCTTCCTCAGGAAATTGCTGTACAGGCGCCATTGGCGAATGGGGAAAGAGCCGACAAAGCCGGACCGGTTACCCCAGCTAAAAATGAGCCATCGATGGAAAAGGAAGCGTTGCCTGAGAAGGAACCACACTTGGATAATAAACCGGACTTAAAGGAGGCAAGGCGGTTGCAGGCGCCTTCAGCCGAAAAAAGCGTTCAGCAAAAGAAAGATATTGAGGGAACGGTTAAAGAGGCGAAAGTAAAAAAACCAGCGTCTGGGCTGGAGGAGAAGGTGAGGTTGGCTGTGCAGGAGGTATTGGACGGTGGGTCGGTTAATGAAGGGATGGTGCATTCAGAGTCGGGGATTGAAATAGCGCTTGCTGATAGTGCCGGGAGCAGGGAGGATGAAGTGCTGGAAAAAGAGACGGCGGCGGTTCCAGCGGTGCAAAATGACAGTTTACTGGTGCTTCCGGAGATGGAGATCGCAATTGATCCTGATCCGTCCAAAAAGGAGCAGTCGGGAAGATGGCAGCTTGGGGCTTCGCTGTCGCCGCTTTATAATTACCGTGATGTTTCTTCACAAAATGATTTCAGCAAGGCGCTGGCCAACAGCTCGGAATCGGCCAGGATGACCTTTGCGGGTGGGGTACAGGTGAGTTATCAGCAATCCGACAGGCTTACGGTGGAGTCGGGGTTGTATTATACGCGTATGGGGGTGAATATAGGCGACTATAGCAATTTCAGGAATGGCTGGTACAGCGAAAGGCTGGATGCTTCACCGGGATCCGTTGAGAATGTTGTAAGTATTTCAAACTCGATGGGTAAGATTGTTTCAGCAGGCAATGATCTGTTTGTGGGTAATTATGGCGGTTCGGAGGCTGTGGCCGATTACCACATGTTGTATCCTGAGCTGATGATGGTCGATAATTCAATTGTTGAGAGCTTTTCTCAATCTCTTGACTATATGGAGATACCTCTGAATATTAAGTACAAGATATTCGACCGGTCGGTACAGGTGCAGCTGATCGGCGGTGTTAGCACGAATGTGATGATCAATAACAGTGTTTCTGCACACACAGGGGAGGGGACTATGGAAATTGGTGAGGTGCAGGATCTTCGCAGAATGAATTACTCCGGAAATGCGGGCCTCGGTTTTGTATATGATCTTTTTGAAAGTTTTAGCCTGAGTGTGGAACCAAAGTTCCGGTATTACCTGCATTCTGTGAATACGGATCTGCTTCCCTCCACACGTCCTTATACGTTCGGACTCTATACAGGAGTGAATTACACCTTTTGAGGTGATCTTTGGAAACCATCAGCTATAGGAGCATACTGTCCGGACTCTTTATTGGAGTGAAATATACCTTTTCAACCTGGTTAAAAAATCTACGTAGAATCATTCATTTTCAGTTTTCTCAGATCGGAAGAGCACACGTCTGAACTCCAGTCACGTGAAACGATCTCG
>CAYOVC010000385.1:0-2535 GCA_964407305.1 uncultured Bacteroidaceae bacterium
CCTTAAATTGGCGACATCAGCAGTAAAATCAAATGATGGGGTATCTGCTCCCATGTCGATCCTGCCAGTAAACATCAGATCGATATTGGGATCTTTGATAAAGAGAGATCCATCAAATTTTTTGTTGGAAAACAGACCTTCCAGTTCAATTTTGCTGTAATCATAGCCAAAAAAGCCCAATGTATCAATGGTCCCCGATACAGTAGCATTGACATCTCCTTCATAGTTGGACCCGTCGATGTCAATATTGAAGACAATGCTACCCAGAACAGACTCCTTTGTTACCAGTTTTCCAAGGTTGAAGCCATCAGAACCTACATTCCCACTAAAATGTACGATTCTTGATGAATCGGGTTGCATATTGAGATCTACAATGACCTTGCCCAGGTTGGTCTCGATTGATCCGGTTGTTTCAAAATCTCTTTTGAAACCTTTGAACCCCCCGCGGTATCTGATCTCTTCCAGTCCGGCATAATACTGGCGTAGATCAGCTGAACCCAAATTGTATTCATTCGTGAGCTGATAAAATTCTGTAGGATTAGTTTTCAACTCACGAAAGTTAAAATCCATAAACAGGCTGTCATTTTCTGGCAATCCGGCAAGCCTCATATCAAAATCAAGATGGGTATTGTCCTGGTAATCAATTAAAATATCTTTTCCCTGCATATCCCCGGGTCTTCCGAATAAATTTCCATCAACCATGATGCTGCCTTTCAGGTCCTGTACAACAGGAAAAAAGTAAGCAATATCATTGAATTCAGCCATTGAGTTTTCAGAGATAATGTTGAGATACACAGAATCAAATACCTGTTTGAAGTTTTGTGGATGGTTAAACCTGAAATCGACCAGGGGTAACTTCATAGCGGAT
The DNA here is from genome assembly GCA_964407305.1 of uncultured Bacteroidaceae bacterium. GTDB lineage: Bacteria > Bacteroidota > Bacteroidia > Bacteroidales > M55B112. The sequence continues at coordinate 869 of CAYOVC010000385.1, forward strand.
AGTGGTGTCGTTATTTTGCCTTCACTGAATGTCATATATTTTTTACTCAATGACAGGTCAAACCGCACACTTTCCATTGTAAAGCCTGTCACCTCTTTGCCAGAAGCGTTTATGACTTTCAGCGAAGTTGTGTCATATTTAATCAGGAAGTCTTCAATATTAATGTCAATATCACTGATCTGCAGATCGTTGAAATCAATCATTGATGGAGAAGGATTTGAATAACGGTTGATTCTTCTGAACCTGGAATCGATAAAATCAATTTTCTCAATTTTAGTTACGGTTTTTTCTTCCGGTGGCAAATCTTTTCTAAAAGAGTCGATAAAGAATTTGAGGGTATTGTTTTTCTCTTCATCGACAGAGATTTGTAACAGGGCATTCTCAAACGAAAGTTTTCTGAGGAATACATCATTTTTATCCGGACGAAATTTTTTGACCCTGATATTACACACTTCGGCATAGATCAGGGTATCTCCAAACCTGTCTTCGATGTAGAGATCATACAATTGCATTCTTTTAAAAAAGCTGTAGTGTACTGAAGAGACGGATAGTTCGCCATCTATTTTTTCAGACAGTTTTTCAGTCAGATATTCAGAGACGGCCGTTTGTATCTGCTTGTTTTGTAAAAAAAGGAGTCCCAGTGTTGGTAGGGAAATAATTACCAACAGCATCACAAAACCTGTTTTTAATATCTTTTTAATAATTTTACGCTTTATTATACACAACGTAAAAAAACTAAAAATAGTTGAATATTCAGCATTTTTAAACGAACCATTGAACAATGAGTATTACAATATTAGGAATAGAATCTTCGTGCGACGACACATCTGCAGCTGTGATCAGGGACAGGGAATTATTGTCAAATGTTATTGCCGGACAGGAAGTGCATCAGGCATATGGCGGGGTTGTTCCTGAATTGGCCTCTCGGGCACACCAGCAAAATATTATTCCGGTTGTTGACAGCGCCTTGAGACGGGGAGGGGTAGGGTTAGAGGATATTGATGCCGTGGCTTTTACCCGGGGCCCCGGCTTGCTTGGGTCACTATTGGTTGGCACCTCTTTTTCAAAAGGTTTCACACTTGCCAGGGGAGTCAGGATGATTGATGTGAATCACTTGCAGGCGCATGTTTTGGTACATTTTATTCAGACCGGTAAAGATGATTTTTCACCTTCATTTCCCTTTTTGTGTTTACTAGTTTCAGGCGGACATACCCAATTGGTGCTGGTAGAGGATCATCTGAGCATGAAAATTATTGGAAAGACAATTGACGATGCAGCAGGTGAGGCATTTGATAAATGTGCCAAGGTTATCGGGTTGCCCTATCCCGGGGGACCTTTCATAGATAAGCTGGCCAGTAATGGAGATGCTTCGAGGTTTACATTCAATAAATCCCGCATAAAGGGATTTGATTACTCTTTCAGCGGATTAAAAACCTCATTTCTCTATTTTCTGAGAGATCAATTGAAGAGGGATGATACGTTTATTGAGAAAAACAAAGCTGATCTGGCCGCATCACTTCAACAAACAATCGTTGAGATGTTAATGGAGAAATTGATTATTGCAGCAGAAGATCTTGGGATCAGTGAGATTGCGCTGGCAGGAGGAGTGTCGGCAAACAGCGGATTACGCGCGGCCATCATACAAGAGTCAGTCTCAAGGGGCTGGA